>PSRN01000102.1 GCA_003176075.1 Bdellovibrio sp. | reverse complement strand
TCACCGCAGCGGGTTCGGGTTGCATGGCCGCGATTGATGCCGAAAGGTGGCTGGAGGCAAATCACTAATGGCGAAGAAAAAAATCAACACACAAGACCTGGTCGCCAAAATCGAACAGATCACCAAGTCTCGAATGGCGAGTGAACCCGTGGTTCCATTGGATTCCTTCCGCGAATTCAAGAAGAAGGTGGATCCCAAGGTCATCCTGGTGATCGAGGACGATGAAACAATGAGATCGGCGATGAAGAGAATCTTTGAAGCCGAGAGTTACCTGGTGAAAATGGCTTCGGATAGCTCGGAGCTTTCCATGGCTCTGGACGATGTGCCCCCTGATCTTATCTTGATGGATATTGGCCTGCCGTGGATGAATGGCTTTGAATTGGCCCAGCTGTTGAAAGAGCACAAGGACTTGAAGAAGATTCCTTTGGTCTTTGTTTCAGGCAAGACCTCCGATGAAGACATCAAGAGGGCTTTTGAAGTGGGAGCCGATGATTTCATCAAAAAGCCCTTTGAGATCGAGAATCTGCGAAAGACGGTACAGACCCTGCTTAAGATATCAGGCTAGAGAGTGTCTTCAGTTCGGCAAATTGCATTTAATCAGCCGCAGCAGCAGCATCAGCATCAGCCGCAGAGGCAGTCTCACAGACGATCAACTCGCCCGAAGGGGGGGATTCTCAAGCAAAGTCTGAAGTGCCTTGAATGCCCGATGCGTAGCCATCGTGAATTGCAGGCGCGTCGGCTTTCCCCCGCTCACTGCCCGTCCATGCAGCAGGAAATAGTTTGTGTGATTATTCTCGGGCTGTTCCGCGATAAAGACGATATCCAAGGCCTCTCCGGCAAAAGTCGTTGGCAGGGCCTCCTTCAGCAAAACTCCACTCAAAGAAATATTGACCGTTCGCGTTCGAAAGCTGTGTGCAGAAGTAAAGACGACCACAATGACTTCGCACATCACGCGGGGTGCAGATCGTCGGCCACTGGGATCTTTATAATTAAGAAGATTTCGGACCTCCACCAGGGATTGGTTCCGCTCACCAATGACGTCCACTGTGATTTCGGTAATTTCAGTGATGTCTTCTTCGGTAGGCCGGCGACGTCTTGAATTGAGACCCGTGTCGTGGTCTCGGCTTTCCGTGTGGCTTTGATGACTAGGACCATGATTTGCGCCAATGGCTTGGGCGTTTCCATCGCCGGTCGCGTCTTCCACCGCTCGCAGCTCAGCCAACCTCATCGCTATTGCATTCATTGACATTTCGACGAATCCCCCATTGAAGTACTTTCTTTAAACTAATATTGACTGAGGCAAACATCAGGCCAGCCGGCCTGAAGATAAAAGGATGACCTTCTTGACAGTGCCCAGTGAATCTCGACAACTTTTCTGTCGACTTTACAATAATTCAGTAAAATCAGATACTTTCGTGGCTGTCAAAAATCCGCGCATGCGCTCACCCTTCAGGGGGAGCACTGGTTGACGGCAAAGTTCGCAGGAAGGCCGCCAGCTCGCTTTTCAAAACGGGAATCTGATCGGTCATTTCTTCAAGTTTCCCCTCATAATCCATATCTGCCGTTAACCTTGCTCCGTCTTCCATTGTCATGCAGGTATCAGCCAGCGTATGGGCTCCCAAGGTTCGCAACGAGCCTCGCAGTTGGTGGCTGAGCAGGTGGATCTGCGCGTGATCCTTATTCCTGGCGGCGGTTGCAAGAGTCCCCATCCGTTCGTCAATGGTGTTCAAAAAAACCTGTGAAAACTCAACAAAAACACGAACGCCAATTTCACTTTCCCGTCCGCCGAATAGATCATTGAGCTGCTGGATCATTCCCAGAAGAAACGAGAATTGTTCAGTTTTCTCTTGCTCCATGGCTTTATTCTCCTTTTTCTACCTCAACTCTTAACTCACAGGTTTGCTAAGTGCTCGCTTAAATTTCCTGAAAGAATTTGTTTCAAACTTAAAAAAGAAAGGCCCGCCACACGGCGAGCCTTGGGGAATCCCCGAAAAGGGGACGATGAGAGGAAAGAACTGGTGGAGCTATGCCACCAGCTCTGTGACAAGTTGGTCTAAACGAAATTGCATTTCGGAAAGGGGCAAACCCTTGATCCAAACATCTTTCACGGCGAACTTTTGGAAATTCGGATAAATCAAATCACTGGCGTAAGAAGTATAGAACACGACAGGAACCTGACCGTGAATTTGATTTCGCAACAAGGGATCGTCATCACCGACAGTGAGAGCTCGTTCGCCGGTCAAATCAGGCATAAACTGGTCAAGAATCATAAGATCATAAGATGAAAATTTCAGTTGATGCAGCATCTCTTGGCCACTCGTAGCAATATGAATGCGAATACCCGAGTGTTGCAGCGCCAATAACAAAACGCTGACCGAGATCGGATCGTCATCAACGACCAGCACTGAAATGTTCTTTCTTCTCCGCCGATACGCCAAATAGCTCATAAAAGCGATTGGCGCCGATAGAATGATGATCAAAGGTGCCGCCAAAATGACAAGCCACGGAACGACGACCAAGAGCATTAGAGCGACTGTTGCCAACGTGGCAACACTCACGCTGAAAAATTTTTCCATTGGACCCTCCAGTAAGCGGGAAGTTAGCAATTCATCTTTTATTCGGTGTTAAACCATGTTAGCTCCGGTTTAAATCATCAGGAAAAGGATGACGGATGGTCGAGTTTTTTGAACTCCACTCGAACTTCCACTGTTTCTACCCATTCCAATTTATTCAAATGCAGGGGAAAGCGGGCAGTGGGGAGCTTGGACTGACTTTAAAGTCAGAAAAGTTACGGCTGAATTCCGCTTTTACTCTAGTCTCGAGTCCCGCCGACTTTTGTTCCTTTTTTTTAATTTGTGTGAATCTCTTTCGTGAAGTCCGATCTTTTTTGGTTTATAAACAATCCAAAAAATTCAGGGGAGGTGGCCATGTCGAAGCTCTTATTGGTTGATGACAGTGAGGAAACATGCACTTTGGTTCGAAACATACTTTGCCAGAGTTCGGACATCTCATTGGATATCTGCCAGACAGCCGCCGAAGCAATCGAGCACTTGAGCAAGAACAAATACGATCTTATTTTACTCGATATCTCCTTGCCCGACGGCGACGGGATTTCACTGTTCGGGCGCATCCGATCGATGATCAAATTCGCCAGCGTGCCGGTCGTCTTTCTCACCTCGATTGGAGACGTGACAACGAAAGTGACGGCTTTTTCGCTGGACGCCGATGATTTCATCGTGAAGCCTTTCAATCTCTTGGAATTCCGAGCGCGGGTTGAGGCGAAACTGCGCAAGCAAATGTCCTCCAAGTCGAACGCCGACGAGTACGTTATCGGCCCCTTTGTTTTTGAAATCGGCACACTTCGACTCTTCAACACGGAACTTGGAAGCTATCTTGACCTGACTTCAAGGGAATTCAAAATTCTTCACCAGTTGAGCCGCAGGCCCTTTTGGATTTTCAGCCGGGAACAAATCATCAATGCGGTGTGGTCAGACGGCGTCCACGTCTCCGAGAGGACCATCGATACCCATATCTGTTTGATTCGAAAGAAACTTGGCGCCTGGTCAGGGATGATTGAGTCGGTCTTGGGTGAAGGCTATCGCTTTAATCCCAACTTCCATCGGGCGGAAGTTGTTAAGTCGAGCTAGACCGCTCTCTGTATTCACCCGAATGCGGCCCTTTTTCGCGCTTGTTCAATCTTCAGGCAGCGGTCGGAAACCACCCACAGACCAGCCTGCTGTGCTTTGTGTTCGGCCTCGGAATGAGTGATTCCCAGCTGCAACCACAAAACCTCGGTTCCTCCCAACCGCAGGATCTCGTCGACCAGGTCGGGAATGAATTCCGGCCGACGAAACACAGCGACGAATTTTCTGTAGTCACCAGGGACATCGGCAAGCCTTTCGTAGATCTTGATGCCGGCGATTTCACGCTGGCCGGGATTCACTCCAACGAGGGAATAACCCTGAGACTTCATGAATAAAGGAACTCTCTGGGAAGGTTTGGTCCCGTCGGGGCTGAGACCGATGACGGTGATTTTGTCGTAGTTTGCGAGGATCTCATCAATTTTCTTTTGATCCACATTCATGGCACTGCTCCTTGTGAGCCCCCGTGATAGCAAAGAAGGGCGCCTCAGGCGCCCTTCTTTTGTGTTCAATCTTGTTCAATGGACTTCAATTGCCCATGGGGCCGCTTTTGCAGGTCCCCGTCGAATTATCCCAGAGCGCGGAAAGAGCGTATGTGCGATCCGGGGTTTGCAACGTGATGTTTCCATAAGTGCAAAGATCCCCAATCTCCTGTCCGTTGGAGGTATTCCAAGCTTGTGGATAGGCCGGTTTGTCGCCAGGGGTGGGAATGGGGTCCGTCACGGCTTCAGCGAGTTCGTGGGTGGACACCGCCGTTGTGATATCAAACGCGTTGTTTGAAAATCCACAGGCGAAGGAGCATGGCCCTGTTTTGAAGTCGGGCATGACTCCGTAGTAGACCGGTCCATAGGTGGTCGACTGATACGAGAAGTGGTAGGCGCAGAATTGCGCGCAAGACTTCATGTTGTCGATGGTGATTGAAATGTTCGACGGAAAATGAATCATGAAAAGCGTGTTCGCGTCCGGAGTCGGAAGGACGTGCTTGTTGATTTGCGCTTCAAGCTCCACGTGAATGTCTTTGTCATCGAGTGCTGTCGCCGTGTTCGTCGGCTGAATCACAAACTCGCCCCCATAACTGCCGCGCCCAATGGTCTGGTTGGTTCCCTGCCGGCCATCAACCGCCGTCACCGACGTATTGTACTGATTCAGCCAATCCATCACCGGGCTGGCAACGACGGCCGCGTAGAAAGGGCCGATATTCTTCTGTAGATCAGAATCAACCGTGTTACCCCAGAAAACTGTGAACACTCGCGCATTGCCGATCACTGAGCCACCGTAATAGAGCAGCTTCGTGTCATCGGCCTTTACACTCATGGGTCGCGTCATCATTTGCCATTTTGTAGGGTAAATACCCCGACCGGCCGAAGCCAGCTGTGATGCCATGGCGGACATCGCAAATAAGAAAATCCCTATTCTCATTTTTCCCCCTCCTTAGAATTTGGTGATAAAATTTTAGGCAATATTGTTAGCGGCTGGCTACAAATTGTTTTCTATCCGTAGCATAACAATATTAGAAAAAACTATTGATCATGATTTTGATCATAATCAACCGACCTATCCACCTATTGACCTACCGAGCTATCGAGCCCCTACCAACCTACCGATAAGCTGGAAATCCAGTGATTGTTTCGCCAATGACAAGGCGGTGGATATCTTCCGTTCCCTCGTAGGTGTTTACGCTTTCAAGGTTCAATAGGTGGCGACCCACTTGATACTCGAAAGTGATTCCGCTGGCCCCAAGAATGTCGCGGCAGACGCGAGCGGTATTCAACGCCATTGAAACGTTATTCATCTTGCACATTGAAACTTGATAGGGCTGAATCTTGTCCGCTTCTTTCAAGCGTCCCAGCCGCAGAGTCAACCACTGAGCTTTAGTGATTTCCGTGGCGATGTTGGCGAGCTTGGCCTGCACCAACTGAAATTGAGCGATGGGTTTGTCAAACTGAATCCTCGTCTTGGCATAGTTGAGAGCCTCGTCAAAGCAGGCTTGTGCCGCTCCGATAGCTCCCCAGGCGATGCCGTAGCGAGCCTGGTTCAGACAAGAAAAGGGACCTTTCAGCCCCTCGACCTGAAGTTGCTGGCTGACGGGCACGCGACAATCTTCAAAAATCAGCTCCGAAGTCACTGAAGCCTTCAAGGAAAATTTTTTCTCAATGTCGCGAACCTTGAAACCGGGGCGATCGCGATCAACGATCAGGCCAATGATTTTGCCTTCATCGTCTTTTGCCCAAACAATGGCAAGGTGACAGATGCCGCCGTTGGTGATCCACAATTTAGAGCCGTTCAGAATGTAGTCTTGGCCAACTTTGCTCGCCCGCGTGATCATTCCGCCGGGGTTGGAGCCAAAATCCGGCTCCGTCAGCCCAAAACATCCGATCACCTGACCGCGCGCCATTAACGACAGGTACTTGTCCTTATGCGCCTGTGTTCCGTACTTCCAGATGGGATACATGCAAAGAGCCCCTTGAACGCTGACAAAGCTGCGAACTCCTGAGTCAGCGCGTTCAAGTTCTTGCATAATCAGCCCATAGGACGTTGCGTTTAAGCCGGCGCAATCATACCCAGTCAAATTAGCGCCCAGAACTCCCAGTTCGGCCATCTTGGGAATCAAATGGCTGGGGAAAGTTCCACGGTCATAGTGATCGGCGATCACGGGCATCACTTCGGCGTTGACGAACTCCCGAATGGAATCGCGGATCATTCTTTCTTCCGATGAGAATTCAGACTCGAGATTGAAAAGGTCCAGGCTTTCAAATGGTTTCATAGCAATAGCAGGTCTCACCTAAAGTTCAGAAAAATACAAGGTCTAGTATAAA
>PSRN01000176.1 GCA_003176075.1 Bdellovibrio sp. | reverse complement strand
GTTTTTGAAAGAGCAAAGGCTCGTTCAAGTGTGGTCTCTAAACCTCTCACGTTTCCTGGCCATTGCTGCGCTTTGATTTTCCGCATCGCCGCGTCCGAGATTTTACGGCGTTGGCCGGTTTCGCTTTCCAGCTTGCGAATAAAATGAAGGACGAGCGGTTCGATGTCTTCCGGCCTTTCACGCAAAGGCGGGATTTCTATGGTCATAACCTTGATTCGGTAAAGAAGGTCGCCCCGAAACTGACCTTTGAGCACCGCTGCCTTTAAATCCTTATTCGTTGCCGTGACAACTCGGAAATCTATTTTCTTGGGTTTGCCGCCGACCGGTTGAATGGTCTTTTCCTGGAGCGTCCTGAGAAGCTTGACCTGTAGCTCGAGAGGCATATCGCCAATCTCGTCGAGGAAGATCGTTCCGTTTTTGGCTTCTTCAAACTGGCCAATTTTGTGAGTTGTTGCCCCGGTGAACGAACCCCGCTCATGTCCAAACATCTCGCTCTCGAGAAGATCCTTCGGAATCGCGCCGCAATTGATCGCCACAAATTTCCCTTTTCGACCGGAGTTGGCATGGATGGCGCGTGCCACGCCTTCCTTTCCGCTGCCGGATTCACCTTGGATCAGAACGGTGCTGCTATAGGTAGAGTACTTTTCAACGAGGTCGGCGACCCCGGCCAACGAGCGTGATCGTCCGGCCATGTTCAATATGCGCTTGATCTTTGCCGCGTGGAAATCGGTTCTTTCTCCTTCATTCATCTCGGGTGTACAAATGCACGCCAGAGTATTCATGGCCTCATGGACAACGTTGTCGACGTCGGTCTTTTTGACGATGAATTGATCGGCGCCGGCTTCGATGCACACCCTAATGATCTCGGGATCATCGTAACCGGAGACCATAATGACTCTGGTGTCGGGATTCATCTCTTTGAGGCGGCGGACGACTTCATCGCCTTTCATTTCAGGCATGTCGAAATCGACCAGGACGCCAAGGTAGGCTTCGGGTGACTTTCGAAAGGCTTCGATGCCGCTGGCGCCTCCTCTAGCTGTTTGGACGATAATTCCCTGATCTTCGAACCCGCGTTCGAACGTGTGAAGAACCATGGGATCGTTATCAATAACAAGTACGGTCGACATACGGCCTCCGACAGACAGCACAGAGCAAACGCCGCGCCAGTACATCGGAATCGCCTTAATAATATCTGGACGATTTTAAGAGCAGGGAACCCCTGGATTCCGCTCTGGCTGGCCGTTCCAAGCCTATCAGCTCCTCCAAAATTTTGGACAAAAATGAAGCGATTCAGTACTGATTCGCTTCCTATGTTATTGTTTTAGTTATCGATTATGGTTTAGATTTGCACTTAAGGGTTGAATTCCAAATATTTGGAGGAAATTCCCCGGCGAAATGTCTGTTTTGGATTCTAACATTCGAATTTGGTTTGGGTAATTTGGGCTAAGGGATAAACGCCAAACACTTGCAAGGGGAGGCGCCAGGATGAAAGTTTTTCACGGGCCGGCTCCTTTCCAGAGGCAACGGCTTCGACGGTGATGGCCAATATGCTGGTATCGCCGTTGCAAGGTATGATTGTATGCGCACAACAAAGGGGGCCAAGTTATGCTGATGGAAATTGTCTTATCACAAGTGCAAGCATGGAATTCAGGAAACCTCGATCGGCTTCTTCCGCATTACGCCGACACGGTCCAAGTTTACGCCATGCCGGACAACACGGTAATTTTCGATGGGAAAGAAAAATTAAAGGCACATCTTAAGCCCGAATTCGACAACGGCAAGGTGGTACAGGTTAAAGTGCTCGAAAAATTGGAGTACCCCCCATATGTCGTTCTCGTCGAGGAAAAGAGCGCCCCCGAAGGCACCCGGAGGGCCGTGGTCACCTATTTGATCGAGGACGGTAAAATCACCAAGATGTGGATCGCCAAGGTTGAATGCAAGGATGCGATTAATAAGTAGACCTTTCGAGGTTGCAATTTGACTTCGTTGACTTTAGGTGGGCTTGTCCGTCGATTTGTTGAAATTCGTCGGCTGAGTGGTGGTTTCATTTAGGCGACCTCTTCGCCAGTGTCAATCTGTTCTTGTTTATCAGTAAGAGCTATCGTCGAAAAAGAATCCTTGTTCGAGATCACGTGTCGGTGTCTTTGTCTGCGGAAGTGCCGAAGGCACCGTCTTGGTAACTACGGCGCTACATTCGGAGTACCCGCATCGTAGCGAGCCTTGGCCGGCAAAGTGTACGTTTTTCCCGTCGTTGGGTCCACCCAGGGCCAGGTGTTGCTGCCAAAAAACAGGGGCGCGGAAGTCAGGTACATCGACGGGGGTAGCGGCGATTGGGCGGGTGGAGTTTTCGGGCAAGGGCCGACCCCGCCCAATCCGTGCCAACATTGGGTGTTGCTCATGTGGTCGTAGTTGCCGTCGCGAATCGCGGTGGACGCCGAATAAGGGTCGCTTTGGTAGCCATTTTGAGTTCCGCTTTCCGAGTTGGTGGGATTGAAGCCCAACATCCAAATGCTAGGGAAAGTCATGGCTTGAAAGACGGGGCTGACTGAATTTCCTGTCCAATCGTAGCTCCAAGTCGGGGTGGTGGAGCTTGCCATCCCCGGGTAGCCGAGGATATTTCCCACAAACGAAAACCAATAACTGTAGGTGCCTAAGCCGATCGCCCGATAAGGGCCGCTTTGACCGGTGGAATCGTTATAACTGACTCCATCTATGGCGGAGGTGAAAGTCGTGCGATATCCTCTGAGGTAATTTCGAAAGACCGTGTGATAGATGCTGTTTCCATGAGTGCTGTCGCTATCGAAGTTAAATGCCCAATTTCCCTCAAACAGCATATGGTGAGGACCCACCATATGTGAGCCGTTGGCGCCCACCTCAATCCATCCCTGAAAGCCAGGTTCCTCAGACGCCGCCGATCCGACCATCCCTTCATCGAAGTAGTTATAAGCGACGACCGATCCAGCGCCGCCGGACTGTGCGACCATCACCTTGTTGGCCCTCATGGAAATGGAATTCTCCACCAAAATTTCAGAAGAACCCGTGGAAATGGCAATGGCGTATCCTCCTCCCCCGGGAACCGGCCAATTCGCATCATGGATATAACTGTCGCGAAGTTCGCTGCCGAAAGAATTGTAAAATCCAACGCCATGGCCGAGCCATTGGGTGACCTCCGCATTTTTCAGCCAACACCGGGCGCACCACTGAACATCGATGGCGTCGTTGTCGGCTCCTGTCACCGTGAGGTTTTCAACCCCGCCATTGGTGACAAATGCCGAACTGTAAGACGTGAGTTCGGCGAAGTGGACATTTCCAGAACGGTAACTGATATGCGCTGGTGTTGTGAAGACGATAGTTGTGCTGGAGCAGGCGGCCCCTGGAGAGGTCGCCCCACAAGAAGCAATCTGTTTTATCTCTGAGGTCATCCGATCTTGTCTTGAAAACCACGAGGCCGCATCGTTGCCGTTGCCTGCTCCGGCGAAGTTATTGGCCGTCACGGGAGTCGTTGGATAAGCGACCGGATCATCAACATTTTGATAAGCAGGGTTATGAACCTGGTAAGTGACGCGATAGTCTGACGCTGCGAGAATTGAAGTGGCAACTCCTGCTCGATCAGGCTGCCATGAAGCCCCCGAAGTTTCGTCAAGAAGTACGAAATCGCCGACATGAAAGCCAGTCGCCGAAGTCACTTGTGCCGACATATCGCCAAAGTTTACGTCCGCCGTCAGGAGTGTCGATTGCGATGTCCCCGTATTGGGAGATCCCGACTGTGAAGTCAAATACCGCGCTGGGCCCACGATGATGGCGGGGTCATTGTGGGCACCAGGACTACTGCTCGTAGGTTTTGAACCGTTGGTAACAGCGATGATTGTTGCTCCAGCACCTGCCCCCCGCAAGACCGTGTAACTCGGAACAAGAACAAAACCTGAGTTAAAGTTGCAAGTACCAGTGGTCAGCTGGACGACGGCCCCGCTTGGATAAGATACATGAGAATTGTTGATGGCATTTTGAATCGTCACGAGATCGGCCGTTGTATTGGCGCAAGTGATTGTATTCGCCACCGGCCAAGAGGAACTGGGAATGCCTCCATTATACGTCACACCTGGCTTCCAAATTGTTGCTCGGTCGTTTGGAAGTGAATATATACCAACAGACGGTGTAGGAGAAGGAGTCGGCGAAGCAGTTGGCGAAGGAGTGGGAGTTGGAGTTGGGATCGTCGATGGTGTTGGGGTCGCCGATGAAGAAGGGGTGGCCGATGGAGAAGGGGTGGCCGTGGGACTCGGAGTGGGTCCTGGAGTTGGAGAAACAGCAGGAGGAGATGCAGGTGAAGGGGACGGTGAAGGCGCGGTGACCGAAGCCGGAGCCGCTGACCCAGGAGTGGACGCGACTGGAGACACTGTGAGGCCGTTGGTGCATCCAAGTTGGCTATTCAGGAAAGCCAGCAGAACGGCGTCCGTGATAACTTTTAATTTTCCAAATCGAATTATTTTTTGACCGATTGGACCCATCCTTATTCCTTTCGATCGATAGTTAACCGTGACCTTAGTGCTAGAATTTTGATTCTAACATTTGCATTTCAAAGAGCGAGGAAGAATATCTCCACTTCCCCTTTAGGGATTGCGGTGAATCTCAAGTGGGTGATTTCAGCACCTCCGCAGACCAAGTCGGTGCCTTTCGCGAAAAACTGTCCAAATCGTTGTCGCCCCTGTTGCCCTTGTAGATAATAGAAATAGCAACCGAACTGGCAAACCCTGAGATTTGGATGCCTGTCGTCCATTGATCAAAGTTTTTGTCTATTTTGATTTGTAATTTTTGTCGAGAGTCAGAACATGTCAGCAAGATTCGCAGAAGACATTTTTCACTCTCAGTGAGCTCGCGTTTTGACTACAACTACTTCAAAAAAGAAGAAAATCTCAATTTCCACATAATCGGGGCAAGACTTTGCTCCAGCCCAGATTTTTCGAAAAGGCAATCACGAGGGCACGAACTTTGCTCGCGATAAATTTGATGGAGGAAGTTTATGAGGGCAATAGTCTTTTCAGAAAGAGCTTTAGCAAAGACCAAGTCAGTGCTTGCTGTACCTCCATCGACGCTATTGTTGTTCGCTTTTGTCGGTATCGGCATGTTTGTCTCCGCCTGTACAAACTATGATTTTTCTCCAGCTCCGGCGGATCAAGCTCCCACTTCAGCCTCTTTACCCAGCACGGACTCCCCGGTCGGACCCAATCCCCTCCCGGCATCAACGCCAATTCCGACACCAATTCCAACGCCTCTTCCGATACCCGTATCAACACCAACTCCAATACCTACTTCGACACCGTTCCCAACACCAGTGGCAACACCAACTCCAAAACCAGTATCGACGCCAGTTCCAACACCAGTGCCTTTGCCAGTCCCGACTCCTTCCACTGGAACCAGTGCGCTTGCCGATGAAACAATTCAAGCCAATATCAACACCCCCATTCAATTCACGGGTCAATTGGCCACCAATGCTGGCAATAACCCACAGGCCGCCGTCACCCCCACCGGCGGCACCGTGATCACCACCAGCAACGGCGGGACTTTGAAAGTTATCGATCCTAATAAACTGACTTTCGAATATACTCCCGGTCCAAACTTTAGAGGCGAGGACTCAGCGACCGTATATCTGGTTCAAAATGGTGGAAAAACGACGTCGGCCACCATTCGAATACAAGTCGACAATTCCCTCGTCACCTTGAAGCCAGCAATTGCCGTCCGCGGAACGGGTTGCATCACTTGTCACGCTTCCATCGGCTCCAATATTGTTACCGACTTTGGCTTTGGAGACCCTTACTTTTTCGGGGGACCCACTCTTGCGCCGACAGATCACACCTCAATATATTCCGATGAGTCGACCGATCCCAGTTGGAAATACCTCAGCCAGCTGGGCCCCCAAGTGATTGTGCCTGTCGCTCCTACAACCTCCCTCGCGAAGGTCAAGGCCCCTTCCCTGGCCGCTTACTTACGAGGGGTCCTCGCCGGCTCTTCCATACCGTCAGTTCGCAACTCAACGGTCACAGAGGTTAGCTCTGTCTACATTGGCGCCCCCACCGCCGATCGGATACGGCAAGTGGGATTTCTGAATCCACCAGAAACTTTTAAGTATGCCCCGGATTACAACCAACCGAAGCTGGATCCGAATTTGTCGTCTTTTTCCCAAGGAGGGACGACAGTTTATCAAAACAATGGATCGTCACCCATGGTTTGCTCCGGAGACATCATCATCGACGGAATTCTTGTTCTCAACCGTCCGATCATCAGCTCCCAAACTGGTTGCCGGATTTATGTCACGCAATCCGTGTTCCTCTACGGTCCGATCACCTTTTCAGGAGGCAATCCGTCGAACGAGAATCTGCAGATTGTGAGTGCACGGTCAATCAACCTTGGACTCGGGACCAATACCTGTTCAGCGCCAAACATTGGGGCCAACAGTCTCACTTACCGACTGCAAGTCGAGGATCGTCGCAAATTCTATTTCACACGCGGTGAGCCGCAAAAGACAGTTCAACAAAAGCTCGATGATATTGTTGCGGATGCCAACGTAGTCGGCATGAACAGCCTCGTAGATGCCGCGTGTGAGCCTCAATTTGGTCGGTCGGTAAGTTTTGATCGACTCATCCTCAACGCACCCATCGTCTTCAGTCGATATCAAGGCGGATTCACCGGTTCGGTGATCGCAGAAGTTGCTCTGATGAGCCTCAACACTTTTGTCTTCCAATTTGACGAAATCTTTTCGAGCCAGCCCGTCCTGCCGCTGCTCAGGCAAGAGGACTACTTGATGATCAAGCAATGAAAACTGAGATGTCACGGGGGGCGTGTTTTGAATTTGGCCGGCCGCATTTAATCAGCCGCAGCAGCCACAGCATTAGCCGCAGCGACAGTTTCAGTCCGGTCGGCAGTTTTGATGTTAACCTGCAATGCTGTGGCCGCAGCTGATTATCGTAAGTTTGTTGAAATTTGTCAGGATCGTGAAAGGCTTCGTTTAAGCAGGCTTTCACGATGACTCGAAGGGTGATAACAGACGGGATCTAGGCCCAATGGCAAGCGGTTATGGCAGCGAAAGGTTGCTACGATGCCGAAAACAGCCGCGAAGTGACGGAGGGTATTCTTTGGAAACTTCGAACTGGGGCTCCTTAGCGTGACATTCCAAAAGAATTTTGTCCGTGGGAAACGGCTTTTGGTCGCTTCAATAGCTGGGCCGCCAAGGGGCTTTGGGCTGATTTTTTTTGAGCTACGAGGCGAGATTGATCCGGAGTGGGTATTGGCCGACGGAATTTACGTTCGCGCTCACAAGCCATGCGAGCGGAGCTCGGCTCGGCGAGGAACGCGTCATCGGAAAGTCTCCAGGAGGACCTCCAACCAAAATTCACATGACATAGGATGCGTTTGGAAATCCGATCGATCTTGAAATCACTGGGGGTGAAGTACACGACGCTAAAGCGGCCCCCCAAGTTATTTCGAAGGTAAAAGGCGCTGAGAATTTCATTGCTGATAAGGGATATGACTCTGAAGATATTCGCGAACAGGCACGAGCAGGGGGATGAATCCTGTGATTCCCCGCAAATCCAAAAGCACAAAACCAAATCCAGAATTTGACTCTCATCTTTATAAAATGCGGCATTTGGTAGAAAATCTCTTCGCTCGCCTCAAGCACTTCAGAGGTATTGCGACCCGATTTGAGAAACTTGCATGCAACTTCAAAGCCATGGTTTACATCGCTTGTTCGATGATCTGGATCAAGGTGGGCAAATGAAATCGGCGTGGTAAAACCCCTCCACAGCAACAGTCGCACGGTTCGTTCAGCTTTCAGGTTGGCGCGCAGTTTGCGGTTCACAGAAGGATATTGCAGAATTTGGGCTAGTTCGTCGGTTGCGCTAACGCTGGCCGAAGGGTCTGGGAAGCGGACACCGGTCGATCAACGTCGATTCTATGCCATAGCCTATGGGAGCTTTCGCGAGTGCCTGGCAATTATTGAATTGGAAAAATTGAATGATACGACCATTAACAAACTACAAGATCAACTTGG
>PSRN01000078.1 GCA_003176075.1 Bdellovibrio sp. | reverse complement strand
ATGTATTTCATGCGCATTGATGAGCGGGATTTCGCGGCCAAGCCGATGAACTGCCCCTCCCATTGCTTGATGTTCAGGGCCGACAAACACTCCTACCGGGAGTTGCCCCTGCGGTTGGCCGACTTCGGCAGGCTCCATCGTTATGAGCGGGCCGGCGCCGTGCACGGACTCACTCGGGTGCGGACCTTTTGCCAGGACGACGCCCACATTTTTTGCACCATCGATCAGTTGCAAGGGGAAATTGAGAACTTTGTATCAATGCTCAATGAGATTTATCGAACACTCGGTATGCAGGAATACCGCATTTATCTCAGCACGCGTCCTGAAAAACGGGTGGGCTCCGGCGAGGTTTGGGACCGGGCGGAAGGGGCTTTGCAAAAAGCGCTGACCACGCTCTCCCTTCCTTTTACCCTGAATCCTGGAGATGGCGCTTTCTACGGCCCTAAGTTGGACATTATGTTTGTGGATGCCTTGAAGCGTCCCTGGCAGTTGGGCACTCTGCAGGTGGATTTTAACCTGCCCGAGCTTTTTCAATTGAAGTACACCGGCGAAGACAATTCAGATCATCGGCCAGTGATGCTCCATCGTGCCGTTCTGGGAAGTTTGGAGCGCTTTATCGGCGTTTACCTGGAACATACGGCGGGACGGCTTCCGACTTGGTTGTCGCCACTTCAGGTTGTTGTGCTCAATGTGACGGACCGGGTGAATACCTATTGCGGCGAGATATTGAAGCGGCTTAAAGAAGTGGGCTGCCGGGCCGAGTTTGACGATAGAAAAGAGAAACTCAATTTCAAGATTCGAGAAGCGCAGTTGAAGCAAATTCCTTATATGATCATTATTGGTGACAAAGAGATGGAGACCGACCAAGTCTCTGTTCGTCTCCGGGATGGTCGAATGATCCAAGGACTGAGTCAGCCGCAAATGATCCGAATGATTAATTCAGATCGTTTGAGCCGGCAACTTGATCCAGGTCCGGAGGAAGGGCGAAATGTCGCATCAAATCTCGCTTCAATGTCGAGCGGTTCCTCGACGGTGAGTTAAATGCAAGGAGGTTCCAATTAGCGGTCCAGGTGAAAGAAGAATCGGTGGCGGCGGTCGTGATTTTCGTGGCAAAAAACAAGACAAGGACGGCCTTCGCGTCAACCGGGAGATCCGGGCGCAACAAGTTCGCGTCATCGACGATAATGGTGGAATGCTTGGCGTGATGACCGTCCCCGAAGGCATTCGTCTGGCGGAAGAACGGGGACTCGATTTGATTGAAATCGCCCCTTCAGCCACGCCTCCGACTTGCCGGTTAATGGACTACGGCAAGTGGAAATACGAAAACAAGAAGAAACAAGCGGCGGCCCGCAAAAAGCAAGTCATCGTCCAGGTCAAAGAAATTCAAATGCGGCCCCGCACTGATCAGCATGATTTTGATACCAAAGTCCGTCACGCCCGGCGCTTTTTGTTGGAGGGGGATAAGGTCAAAGTCAACTTGCGTTTTCAAGGTCGCGAGATGGCTCACCAGGAACTCGGTTTGGGGGTGCTCAAAAAGGCGGTTGAGGCTCTGCAGGATGTGGCCCTGACGGAAGTTCCGCCGAAAATGGAGGGGCGACAGATGTTTTTGATCCTTGCCCCTGACCCCATGAAAGTGAAGGAATACCAAAAGAGTCATCCCAAACCCAGGACTTCAGCGGAAGATTCTGCTGAAGTCCACGAAATCGGCACAGAAGTTTCCGAAAGTGAATAAATCGGTCACAGTCGAATCATCATCGCCGCGCTGACCCGATCTTCAGAGTTGGTGAGATCAGGCGCCCAATTGTTCGGAGCTTGTGAACCAGGCAGTCCCACATTTCCTTTGGGTGGAGTTACGCCCCCGTGCCCTGAGAAATATGGAATATTCGCTTGGCGATGATTGTATTCGAGACGGAAAGTCAAATTTCGAGTCGGCATGTAGTCACCCGTCAGTTGAACATCCCAGGCCTGGAAATCATCCCCCGGATTTTCGGAAAAATAATTGTAAACAGGCCCGTTCGCTGGATCCGCGTTCGAGGCCCCTGAAGCCGCCGTCGCTCCATTGATGGGCGGCATGAGGACGAGGTACCGGCCGGGATTGCGAATGGCGCCGCCGCCGATGGTGAGTCCATAATGATCGTGGCCCAGCCAAATTCGATTGTAAGCCATGAATCCCACGAAATATTGACCTGAGCAATTCACGTCACCACCCTGTTCGCAACCGGCATCGACGGTGAGCGAAAAGGCGGCCTTCCCAAGGGTGGCGGCCGGGTTGTCATAATATTTGACCATGATGCTGTTATCACTGTGGAGTCGCTTGCGGTCAGGATTTCCAAGCGTGTCCGCGCCGTAATACTCATTGGTGAGAAGGGAAAATGAACCTGTTGGTCGCCACAGTATCTGCAGGCCCAATCCGGGTTGACTGTTGAACATCCCATAGGACTGCCAACCGTTGATCAGCCAGGGCTCAATTTTCAACTTGTCGCTTGGAAAGAATTGAATCCTCATCCCGTTGAAAAACCAAGGCGTGTTGGAAGAAACATAGGAGGGTTGGTACGTCCAGTTGTCAAAGTTGTAATAGCTCCACAGTCCCACGTACGACATGAAAATTCCCGTTTGAATGTTAATGCCGTTCATCGAGTCGATATGATAAGTGGCATAGGCCTCCGAAATGTAGCGATAAGCGTTGTCCAACTGCCATTGGCCCCGTGAGGGGCTGGCATCGTTTCTCGGCGTCGTGGTGGAATAAAGGCCAAACTGAGTCATAAATCGGAAACCCACGTTATCGACGTTGAAGTCTCCTCCCACTCCGATTTGGGTTGATTGAAACTCTTGATGACGAAAGACCTCGCTCGAACCAGAGATGGTGTTGTCGATAGGGTTACTGAATTCATAGTGATAGACGTTATCCAATCGCAGTTCAGGAGTAAAAAACTTGGTGGCCATCTTGCTTTCGCTCGGACCGTAGTTTCCCGGAGCCCAGGAGAAATCGGCAAAAGCAAAGGGCACCGCGGCCTCATCTGGTTTAGAAGGAGGAGCTTGCGCCGTGCTTGAAGACGAGGTTTCTTGCGCCAAACACTTCGGTGATGCAAGAGACATGAGAAGAAATAAAAGATGAAATAAAAGACGAAATGATGAGTGGATCAACATGGGTTCCTCCAAAAATTCAGTGTGCGGGGTTGGTATTAGCGGTTCTCCCTTTCCTGTGAAATAAACTTCCAATTCTGCTTTGGCTATAAACCTTGGTATTGCCGGTTGGTTTTTTTACAGATTTTTTACTTCGACCTCATTTGACGAGTGACGAGTCAATTTTTTGAATTGCATCTCAATGGGCATGGCGGGAAACTGTCTCATTTTGGTCAAGTCTGGTGGAGCAAAGCGGATTGCATTCGACCCGCTGGAAGATCGCGAAGCTTCAAAGAAAAGTCGTTCTTTTACGAAATTTTTACGCCGTTTTTATACCCTTTTTACTCGTGGACAAGTGGCTCTGGGCGTAATTTGAAATTGTTCAACTGGTGCTCTGACAAAGTGATTTTGACGGTTAAGGTAGAAGCAAAACATCGAAGCGCGAGTCCAGTCTGAAGCGCGAGCAAGAATTCTAATGATAAGATTCCATGGATTTCATGGGCTTCAGACTGGACTCGCACTTCGCAGCCAAGTCGGTGCCTTCAGCGCCTTCGCAGTGTTTCTGCCTTGATCGTCAAGATCACTGTGTCGAGTTACTAGAAGTAACGGCTGGAACAAACGGCCAAAATAAGCGGGGGAGAAGCTTTATGAAAAAAATAATTCTCACCATGGGCGTCGTTATGGTGATGTCCGCCTGTCAGAGTAAACCCATTGTCGTTACCGCTGAAACGGAACCACCGAGATGGCATCCAAAGGTGATCGTTGACAGTGCTCTCGTGAGGGACGCTTCTGACGTAAAATTGATCTTTAAAGAGTTGGATCTTTCTTTGGATCTCCGTCCAAGCGGTTCAGTCTGGTTGCTGGAGCTCAATGAGCCCACATTGAACAAGCTCTTGGGAGGGCAAGACAGGCAAACGCATTTGGTGGAACTAAAATACCGCGTCAGAACCCCCAAAGGCCGAATCGATTTGCTTACAAAAGAAATCCAACTTGTCATCAATCGACACGACAATTGAAGACTGAGGACCTTCAAAACTGAGGGGCGATGACACCTTGGGGCTCTTAAATATTGTCGTTATCTTCAAATCACAGGTAAATCTGTGAATTGAAGGGGGTATTCTCCGATCAAATCAACAAAAAGCCTTGCAATACGAAGGTTTGTCGATTTAATTTGAGACCCCATTAAAGCTGGCAGAGGCTCATAAAGAGTTGCGGATCGTGTGCTTCAGGGTGCTTGTTCCATGCAAACGCCCTGCCGGAGGAAGGCAAGACATGGCAAAAACCAAAATGAAGACCCATTCTGGGGCCAAAAAGCGGTTCGGGCTTCTGAAGAGCGGCAAAGTCAAGCGCAAACAGACGCGACTGCGCCACCTGAACTCCCACATGAGTTCAAAAACCAAACGTCATCTGGGTGAGATGGTTTACGTGAGCCCAGCAAATATGCTGCAAGTCAAGCGTCAGCTCGGCTTTTAAGACCGCTTCCAATATGCGCGAGATTTAAGTTTTGTCATCCGAGTGAAGGTCGGATTTTCAGGAGTCTACCATGAGAGTTAAAGGTCGGATTTTCAGGAGTCTACTATGAGAGTTAAAGGTCGGATTTTCAGGAGTCTACTATGAGAGTTAAAGGTGGGTTCACCAACCGTCGTCGTCACAAAAAGGTTCTCAAAAGGGCCAGTGGGTCTTATTCGGCCAATTCGCGATGCTACACTCATGCGGTGGAAAAAAACGATCGGGCTTTAGCCTATGCGTATCGACATCGTCGAATGAAGAAGCGGGAGTTTCGGGCCCTATGGAATCAGCGAATCAATGCCGCCGCCCGCCTCAACGGGACAACTTATTCCCGATTGTTGGGAGGGCTCGCCAAGGTGGGAATCCAACTCAATAGAAAAGTTTTGGCGGACATGGCCGTCGTGGATGCCCCTGCATTTACAGCACTTTGTAAACACGCCATCGCCTAATTGAATTGCATGGATTTGGATGAGGGGAGTATTCAAGGTCAAACGGGAAGACGGGCAGCACGTGTCTGATTTCAATTCTCAATTTGAGGCGAGGAAACAAGACCACATTCGCATCGCGCTTTCTGAGGCGGTGCAGACCCGTGCGGCTTCTGGTCTTGATGAGATCTGTTTGCTGCATGAGGCGATTCCTGATTTGGACTTTTCCGAAGTCGACCTGAGTTCGACCTTCTTTGGTCGCCGATCTCCAGTTCCTTTTTATGTCTCCTCAATGACCGCCGGACATCCCGAGGCACCCAAAATCAATTCCATTTTGGTTCGCGCCGCCAGCCGGCGGGGCTGGCCCATGGGGGTGGGCTCGCAAAGGCGTGAGCTCACGGATCCGGCGGCGGCGAAAGAGTGGCGGGATCTTCGCCGCGAGTGTCCCGCCGCCATCTTGCTTGGAAACTTGGGGATGGCCGAATTGATCAGGGCCCGCTTGGAGGACATTCAGCGCCTCGTAGATCATCTTGAAGCGGACGCCTTTTTTGTTCACTGCAACCCTTTGCAGGAAGGTCTGCAAGCCGAAGGAAATCCCAACTACAAGGGGTCCTACAGCGCGCTGGAGCGGGTGGCCCGGGCTTTGTCCATTCCCGTCGTGGTGAAAGAAACCGGCTGTGGTTTTTCACGCCAGACCATGGAGCGACTCAAGACCAGTGGCGTGGCGGCGGTGGATGTGGCAGGCCTCGGAGGAACCCATTGGGGACGGGTGGAGGGGTACCGCAATCCTGCCGGCCACCTCCTCCATGAATCCGCGAAAAATTTCGCGGACTGGGGAATTCCCACGGTTCAGTCTATTTTGTGGGCGAAAGAGGTGGGTGGCGACTTTGATGTCTGGGCGTCCGGAGGCATTCGTCATGGCCTTGATGCCGCCAAAGTTTTATCCCTGGGCGCGGACCGCGTGGGGATCGCGCAACCTCTTTTGGCAGCGGCACTGCAGGGCGAGGAACAGCTTGATCATCTCATGTCGCGTTTTGAATTTGAATTAAGGCTTGCGCTTTTTTGTACGGGACAGAATCATTATAGGAACTGGAAACAGCAAAAGGTTTGGCGATGGAAGTCGATCGAGACGAGTTAGCGAAACGAGTGGGTGCTGTGTTAAATAGATCTCTGCAAAGCGTGGCCGGCTCTACCCAAGTCGGTGGCTCCACCACCTCCGCAGACGGCACTGGTGCAGATTGGTCGGAATATTTTCGAGGTTTTTCGAAGCTCTCCCGCGGCGAGCGACTGCAAACCCTGGTCAAGATGGGGGCTCTCAATTCGGATGACGTTCGTTATCTTGAAGAGGGAGGTCTTCATGATTTTTCCCTGGGTGAGAAGTTCATTGAAAACGTGATCGGTTATTTTCAAATACCCATCGGCGTGGCGACCAATTTTCGCGTCGATCGCCAGGATTTTGTAATTCCGATGGCGGTGGAGGAAACCTCCATCGTGGCCGCCGCGTCGAAGACGGCCAAATGGGTCCGTGAAAACGGCGAGATCAGCACCGAAACTCTCGGGCAAAATATCATCGGACAGATTCAGTTGTCGAAGGTGCGTTCCTTTCCGGATTTTGCCCGTCTGGTGGAAAGTCGGAAAAAACACTTTGTCGAGCTGGCCAACCGGGAGGTCGCGTTTGGACTTGTCCGTCGGGGTGGCGGGGTCCGTGACATGTTGGTGCGCGAAATCCTACGTCCCGATTTGCAGTCGATGGCGGTGGTGCACGTCTATATGGATCCGATTGACGCCATGGGCGCCAATATCATGAACCAGGTCTGTGAATTTCTCAAAGAACCCATTGAACAACTCACTGGCGAGACCGTGACGATGTGTATTCTGTCGAACCTGGTCGACTCCAAACTGACGCGTGCGCAGGTGGAGCTGGTTCGGATTGATCCGGAATTGGCTGAGAAGCTGGAAGAAGCTTCTCTTTTCGCCGAGCTGGATTCTTACCGGGCCGCGACCAACAACAAGGGAGTGCTCAACGGCATCGATCCCATTTTGATCGCCACCGGCAATGACTGGCGGGCGGTTGAGGCTGGCATTCACGCCTACTCGGTGCAGAATGGCAAATACCGCTCCATCACCCGTTGGCGGCGGGAGGGGCGTTCCTTGATCGGTGAATTGATCGCTCCCATAATTGTCGGCACGGTGGGCGGAGTCACCG
>PSRN01000131.1 GCA_003176075.1 Bdellovibrio sp. | reverse complement strand
ACGCGATGCCAGCGCGGATGAGCGCAGAAATTTTAAGACGAGCCGTACTTACTTGTACGGTGAGTCTTGAAATTTTGAGCATCGCCGCGACTGGCGCGCGTTTCGCTCGTTTTTACCGATTTCTATCTTCCGATCCGGGCCTAAGTTACGAGGTCGATGAAGAACCCAGCGGAGGGGAAAGGTTTCATTGACCGTCTGTGGGGGGCTCACTAAGCTCTGGCAAACGTGGGCGGCGCTGCCCAAGTCGGTGCCTTCAGCACCTCCGCAGACGCCACGTGCATAAGATGGAGGTCCAAAATGAAAGTCAAAGTTCTGTGGAAGGAAAAGATGTTCTTTTCCGGCGAGGCCAGCGGGTTTGCAGTCCCCATGGATGCGCGATCTCCAATCGGGAGCAGTTCCGCCCCCACTCCCAAGGAGCTTGTCGCGCTCGGCTTGGCGGGCTGTACCGCCATGGACGTGGCCGCCCTGATGAAAAAACACCGGCAACCGGTTGAGAGCATGGAAGTGGCGGTCAATGTTCAGACCAGCGAAGGAAGAACTCCCTCGGTCTTTCAGGACATCGAGGTCGTTTTTCAAGCCAAAGGCGCGGTCGACAAAGACAAACTGGTGGAGGCCGTTCATCTTTCCCAAACACAATATTGCGGCGTGAGTGAAATGCTCGCCAATTTCTGTCCTGTCCACTATCGAGTTGAATTGAATGGCGAACAGGTTGGCAAGGGTGAAGCCCGATTTAAGAAGGAGGCTTTCAAATGAAAACAAAAGTTAAAGCAGTCATGACTAAGAAGCTGGTCACGGCCAAACAAGGGATAAGTCTGGAAGCTGCATATGAGCTGATGAAAACGAAGCGCATTCGCCACTTGCCCGTGATTGACACTAAGGATGATATCGTCGGCGTCCTTTCCCAGCGTGATTTATCCGAGATCCCCAATGCGAACAAGATACCGGTGGACTATCTGATGAGCACCCCGGTGGAATATGTCGAAGAAAACACCAACCTTCGTAGCGCCATTTTTAAAATGCTCGAGAAAAAGATTTCCTGTCTTTTGATCGTGGATGAAAACGACGAGGCGGTTGGCATCGTTACCACGGACGATTTGCTTTGGTATTTGGCTCACTTGCTAAGAAGAGAAACCGAGGACGCACCCCTCCTTTCGGCGATCAACATGCAAACGATCGGCAAAGTGGCGTCTGAGCTTTCCGACATGGGGTTGTGAGAACCCAGACCAGAGAACTGACTTGTGAGAACTGACTTGTGAGGACTGACCTGTGAGGACTGACCCGTGAGAGCCTGAGACGTATTGTCTCGTCGAGCACGCTTCATTGAGACAAAGCTTCGCTTCCAGCCATAGAAAACCGCGTGGTTTCAACCCCTTGCATCTGGCACTTGAATTGCGACGATGCTTTTGCAGCAAGGAGGTAGATATGAAAAACCTGGATTTTTGGCGGGATCGAATGCCGTTGGTACGCAACGATTTTTATCAACTGGCCGAGCGGCTGTTTGACGAAGTCGGGCGTTTACCAACGCCTCGGTGGGCCGACCGTGAAATGCAAAAATGGAGTCCACGGAGTGAGGTCGACGAAACCAAAACACATTTCAACTTTAAGTTCGACCTGCCGGGTCTGACCAAGGACGACATTAAAGTTGAGATTCACGACAATCGTTTGACCGTTTCCGGCGAACGCAGACATGAACGAAAGGAGGAAGACAAGGATAAAAAGTCATTCTTTTCTGAAATGACTTACGGAAGCTATTGGCGAAGCTTTGAACTTCCGACTCCAGTGAATTCCGAAAAGGTGGAAGCGAAATACGAAAATGGCGTGTTGGCTCTCTCCGTACCGAAAGCCGCCGGCAGCAACACCAGGCAGATTTCCATCAGGTAGGTCACGCGGGCTCCATCCTGTTCCGGGCATCGATCAAGTGTTCCAAGCATCTCAAGGAGCGTGTCCAAACACATTCACGCCGAGGAAAATTGTGATGTAGCTGTGTCGGCAGGCGTGACTCCCAAGTGCTGCTGCCCGGAAGGTTATTGTTTTGCAGGGCCTTTCTTGCCTAGGGATCTCATTTCAGTATCGAGTCTTTGGACCTCCTTCTCAAAATGGGCAGCCAGTTCACGGTCAAGCGGCACTCGCTTCCGGCTATCCTCGCCGCCAATTTCCGGCGTCTCACCAAAAAAGAAATGGCCTGCTTCCGCATAGTTCATTGCGAACCTCAGTTCTATTTCAAAAACCGCGCCCGCTCTTCGGGGGTGGGAATATAACACTCCCGCCGGCGGCCAAAAATCCGATAGCGGTGGGAGGCAACCAAGCGATAAACCCGGTCTCTGATCGCCAGCGGCACCCACAGCCCCACGCGGGCGATCCGCCAAACCCCGCCGACGTCGGCAATAACTTGCAGCGCCGCCGTCGAATAATTTGAAACTTCAGATTGGCGCCAATAAACGAGGGAAGTGGGATCGGCCATCTGAGTCTCCACTGTCGCCACGTGCAAAGTTCTTGCAGTTTCCCCCTGGAGAGCCGCAAAGCACAGCTGGCGGTCACGGCGAATCAGCCAGTGAACGAAGGAGCTGCAAAGATTGCAGTGGCCGTCAAAAAAAAGAATACGATCTGGCATGAGTCTTCTATCCGCGAATTTGCCCTGTGCCATCAATAATCCAGCGAAGGTTGGTGAGTTCACGCAAACCCACCGGCCCACGCACATGAAGTTTCTGTGTTGAAATGCCAAGCTCTCCGCCGAGCCCGAACTCAAAGCCGTCAGTAAATCGGGTAGAGGCATTCCAATAAACCGCGGCACCGTCCACTTCGTCCTGAAATCGCCTGGCGGCGGGTTCAGAAGCTGTGACGATGGACTCAGAATGTTGCGAGCCATGCCGCTCGATGTGCGATAGCGCTTCGTCGAAATCCCGCACCACTTTGCAATTGATCTTCAAGTCAAGGTACTCCGTGTCCCAATCGGCGGGTTTTGCCCGCTTCAGCCGCCTGCGGCCTTTCAAGATCTTCAAGGATTCAGGACAAAGATGCCATTCCACCGCAAAGGGCTCCATGGCCGAGTGAACTTGCGGCAAAAAGTCCCTGCTGACTTTTTCGTGCACCAAAAGAGTTTCCATCGCATTGCACACACCGGGTCTCTGAGTCTTGGCATTGACAACGATTTTGCACGCCATTTCCAGGTCGGCTGCTTGATCGACGTAGATATGGCAAAGGCCCCGGTCATTCTTAATGATCGGAATCTCGGAATTCTTGACGACAAAATCAATCAAGCGATCGCCTCCCCGCGGGACCACGATGTCGATCCATTTCCGCTCCTTGAGGAGCTGGTTTGTGAGACTGCGTTCCGGCCGGGTGATCCCCCATAGAGTGTGCGGCGAAAAATCCGCTTCTTTCAGTGCTTGGTCCATGAGGCGATAGAGCGCTCCCGTGGAGTTCATCGACTCCTTCCCGCCACGCAGCAAGGTCACGTTTCCCGCCTTGAAGGCCAGCGAAAAAGCTTCGGTCGCCACGTTGGGACGTGATTCAAAAATCATCAGGATGACTCCCAACGGAGAGCGCCGCCGGCGCAAGACCAGGCCATTCGGTAAAGTTCGCCGGTCCACTTCTTCTCCCACCGGATCGGGAAGGGCAGCGACTTGGCGCAGACTCTCAGCCATTTGCTCAAGGCGCTTTTCATCGAGAAGGAGACGATCGCGAAAGGCATCCGTCGTCCCAGGCGGCAGCGACTTCACGTCTTTGGCGTTGGCTTTGAGCACGCTGGCTTGCTCGAGCGTCAAGAGTTCGGCCACACGAAGAAGAACCTGGTCCTTTCGCTCCGTCTTGGCCGAGCGCAGCTCCCTGGCCGCTTCTTTGCACTTTTGCAGTTGTGAGATCAGCTTCATCGGCTCCTCCCGAGACTCTTCCCGAAACTTTTCCCCAGACTTTTCCCCAGACTTTTCCCCAGACTTTTCCCAAGATTTTTCCCAAGATTTTTCCCGAGACGTCTTCCAATTCGAGTGCCCACCACTTCATCGGCGGCGAGACGAAGAAGAATCGAGGGAAGATCGCCGCGGACAAGCACCGTCTCAACGCCCTTTTGCGCCGCCACGCGGGCTGCTAAGAGTTTCGAATACATTCCCCCCGTTCCCCGATCCGAACCTCCGTCCGAGTTGGTTTGACGCAAATGATCGAGCGTCACCGTTTTCAAATGAGGAATCAATTGGGCCCGCGGGTCCTTGCGTGGATCCCTATCATAAAGGCCGTCGACATCGGTCAAAATGATCAGCCGATCAGCCTTCAAGTGGGTCGCAACTTTGGCTGACAATGAATCATTGTCCCCGAACTTGATCTCTTCAGTGGCCACCGCGTCGTTTTCATTGAGAATGGGAATCACATCCCAGGAAAGAAGCTTTTCCAAAGTATTTTGCAAATTGGTCCGCCGGTGGGTGCTGGCCATGTCGTGATAAGTTAGCAACACTTGCGCCCCCAGCAGGCCAGCGGACTGAAGAGCCACATTGTAAAGATCCATCACCAGAGGTTGACCGATCGCGCTGAGGGCCTGCTTTTCCGCCAGGGGAGCTGATTTCTTTTTGCTCAAACCTGTCCGCTCGCGCGCTGAGGCAATGGCCCCGGAGGTGACCCAGATGACCTCAATTCCGTGCTGGCGCTTCAATGATCTCAGCTGCAGCATCCATGATCGAATCAAAAGAGGTCCCCCGCTGCAAACCATGTTGCTTCCCACTTTCACCACCCATCGCCGGCCACTCGCCACGGGCCGCGCCTTGAGCGTCCGCCGTGACGACATTCTAGCTTTGACAGTGAGCTTTTGTCGACGTCCTCGGGTCACTTGCATTTCTCCACTTGCATTTCTCCACTACCTTTCCTCCAACTTCCTCCAACTTCCTCCAGCTGTTTTCCACGATAAAACGCATTCAACTGTCAAAATAGAAGTCTGTCAATTTTGAGATCAAATGATACAAGCCAGTTCACGACTGTCAAAAGCCTGGTGTCTCATTTTAGTGCGAATTCCCGGCGAAACAAATTGATCGCAATGAGGCGGCAGGTCCGTCCCTTGCAACAAAAATGGTGTGCGTGGAGCGGTAACGGCTGGATTTTCACCCGCGGGGGCACTGGAAGATGGCTCTGGAATCGGCTATGAGTTCTATTAATGCTAATAATGCGAATGCGAAAATTCCGATGGGTCCCAAGCGGTTCAAGGTCATTCATCGCCAATCAGGGCGGAAATTCAACCTGAACGCGGAACTGGTCATCGGCCGCTCGAAAGGCCAAATCCGCTTTGCCGAGGACAAGGGAATATCTTCACGCCACCTGCGAATTGGCCTTGATGCCCGTGGCATTTGGATTCAAGACCTGGGCTCCACCAACGGGACTTTTTTTCAAGATCAACGTTTGGAGCCCGCGCGAAAATATCACTTGAAACCCGGCGACGATATTCAGCTGGGCGAGCAAAGTTTTTACGTGATCGAGGATCCTTCACGAAACGAAATCAAT
>PSRN01000276.1 GCA_003176075.1 Bdellovibrio sp. | reverse complement strand
GCCGGGTCGGGCTGCGGGCCTTTGACTTGGAAATTGTCGACGTTCAGCCGGTCATTCATCCTGACAATTAGGTTCAACGAATTCATGTTTTACCTTTTTGAGGTGCTGCTTTCCCTCCAGGCTTTTCTTGTCCCTCCTGCCAGTCCGGATCGCGTTTGATTATTTTCCACTGAGGATCGGTTGCGTCTTTGGGGCCTTCAAAGCAGCAAATTCTCTCTCCGGTCTCCGTTGTATAGTATTTGGCTATTCGCGTCCTGTCTTGGGAACTTTTGCGCGCCTCTTTCACTCGCTGATATTCCTTTGGTCCTCCGTGTTCAGCATCACACCACTCACCCTTACCGTTGTTCCATTAGCAACTGCAGGTTGTCGTAGAGCTCACTGCATAGGTAGATGTGAAACAAAGGGCCAGACAAAATCCAACCGCTCGATGCATAAGTTTACCCCCTAAAAAAGAAGTTGATTTAAACTCTTACACCTAATTGTTTTCATTTCTACACTCGAGTGTCAAAGTTATTGCCCTTGCAATGGGCGCGTGATCAACAACGCTAAACTTCACCGTTTTCATTCGCAAGCGGCGATCACCGTCCCGGGGGACACCATCCACATCCGGGTCCTCGGCGAGGGAAGTCACGGGCCATGGCCGGGGTCTGGGTCTAGGGGCGGTGGCAAGCCTTATCCGCCAGGTGGCGGTGGCCATCCTCGATCCCCGAGAGGCGGCGGCCACCGTCGCGTTCTAGATCAATAAACAATTTCGGGCAAAAATCCAGTTATCCGACCTATCATTTTTTCGCTATGATAGGGCCTATGATCGAATCCGACGACGATCTGCGAGAAAACTCGGCTGAAAGCACGACCCATGAGTCGCGAAAAAGAAAAAGGGAAGTCATCGCCGTCTTCTTTCTTGCGACCTTGTTTTTCAGTCTGACCTGGTTTGAAGTCCGGCTCTTTCAAATCAGCCATCAGCTGCCTTTTGTTCATTCGATCTTTTTCTTCGGCCTGGTCAATTTCAATATCATTCTCTTGCTGTTGCTCTTGTTTCTGATCTTCCGCAATGTGGTGAAGGTCTTTGTCGAACGCCGCGGGAGGATCTTTGGGAGCTCCTTGAAGGCCAAATTGATCGCGGCCTTTGTGGCTTTCAGCTTTATACCCACGACTTTGATCTTTTTGACATCGGTATTTTACATCAACTCCAGTTTTGAGAAATGGTTTAGCGTTAAGATGGGCGGCGTCCTCAAGAGCTCCTTGGAAGTCACCAACGCCTATTACTTCAACGCCAAGAAGCGGAACTACCACTTCGCTCACGAGATTGCCGGACAACTGAGGCATGTTTCAGATCCCGCAAGGATCAAAAAGAAACTCGAGGCGTTGCAAAAGCTCTATGCCCTCGATGCGCTGGAGTATTATCCGAGTCTTTTTGGACGCCGGATTCTTGCCGTGTCTGATGACGAAACCATCCCGGTCGTGCCGAAGGCGCCGATTGAATTTTTGGATAAAGGAATTCGTTCCCAGGTCGATGGCAGCGTCATTCATCAATTTGGCGAGGGAAATCTCGTGCGGGTCATTGTCCCGGTGGAAGAGGGTCGCAACCGTGGCGCGGTGATTGTGTCGAGCTTTGTGCCGATGTCGCTCATTTCAAAGATGAACGATATCTCCAACGCCTATGATGAGTTTCGCGACGTCAACCCCCTGGAGTATCCCCTGAAATCCATTTATCTCATCATGCTGGTTCTGATGACCCTGGTGGTTTTGTTGGCGGCGACCTGGTTTGGTTTCTATCTGGCCAAACAGCTTTCGGTTCCGCTTGTTCAGTTGGGTCGAGCCACGAAACGGATCGCCGGAGGGGACTACGCTCCTGTTGAAATCATCACCGGCAGCGAGGAAATCGCCAGCCTCGTCGACAGTTTTAATCAAATGACGCTCAATTTGTCGAACTCCGAGCGTGAGGTGCTGGAAGCCAATATCCATTTGCGAAGGACGCTGGGCGATTTGGATAAACACAATCGTTACATCGAAGTCGTTCTGGGAAGCGTGAGCGCCGGGGTCATTTCCGTCGACCGCCAGGGCATCATCACCACGCTGAACAAACGGGCGGGCGAGCTATTGCACATTCCACCCGATCGATTCATCGGGCGTTCGGTGCGGGAGCTATTGACCTTGGAGTATTTTCGCATTTTCGCGGATCTTTTGAAATCAATGCAGGAACATCGGATCGAATCGATTCAAAAGGAACTGACACTCGATATTCAAGGTGAGTCCACTCCATTTCAAATGACTTTATCAATCCTGAAGAGCGATCAAGGGGAGGACATCGGTAAAATTCTTGTTTTTGACGACATGACCCCCATTGTAAGCGCCCAACGGGCGGCGGCCTGGTCCGAGGTCGCCCGTCGTATTGCTCACGAGATCAAGAATCCACTGACACCCATCAAGCTTTCGGCCGAGCGGCTGCAGCGGAAGTTCGGTGAACAGATTCAGGATCCGGCCTTCAAAGAGTGCACCTCGATGATTGTGACTCAAACCGAAGGTCTGAAGAATTTGGTCAACGAATTCACCCAATTCGCGCGCCTTCCGCAGGCGAAGCCGGTGCTTGGTGATCTGAATCACGTGATTGCCGAGACTCTTCCGTTGTATACCTCCAGCCACCCGCAAGTGAAAATGCGATTTGAGCCGGACCCGCATCTTCCGAAGTTCAAGTTTGACCAGGATCAATTGCGGCGGGTGTTGGTGAATCTTTTCGACAATGCGATTGCCGCCCTCAATCAGGAGCCGACCAAAGAAGTTCTCGTGCAAACACGTTTTGACCGTGACCTCCGCATTCTCAAAGTGAACGTGGTGGACAATGGTTGTGGAATTCCACCGGCCCAGAGAGCCCGGGTGTTTGAACCTTACTTCAGCACCAAAGACGGCGGAACAGGCCTGGGTCTTGCGATCGTCAAACGGATTGTTGAAGACCACAATGGTTTTATTCGCGCGCTGCCCAACAGTCCTCGCGGAACTCGCATGGTGATCGAAATGCCCATTCCCGCGGGAGAGGCGGTCGTGGAGACTTCGGAGAAGGCGCGGTTGAATTAGCGCGTCTTCGCAAAACTTGCCCGTTAGAACTTGTTGCTGTAATGAACTAGGCGTGTTTTGATTTTGACTTGGTGCTATGAGCGATAGATTTGAGTTGAAGTGTTTTCGAGTTCAAGGTTCCAAGTTCGTTTACTAGGTCCACAACGAGTCTTGTAACCGATTTTCTAAACCTTGAACTCAAAAACACTCCAACTCAAATCTATCGCTCATAGCACCAAGTCAAAATCAAAACACGCCCTAGCTGGAATAAGAATTTTTTTTATTTTTTGTTTTTTGCGACGCGGGAGAGTTTTATGTCGAATCGATATGTAAAGTTGAAATCTATTTCACTCGGCCTCATCACATTTGCAAGTGTCACCTTTGCTAAGATGAACCAAACCTCGGCCCCCGGAAGCTCCGTCGAGGGCGAAGAACCCAAATCCTTTAGCGAACGGGGGCCTGTCGCTCAGAACATATATGACAAAATGGGACTGGCTGCCTTTGGTATAGATCCGAGCAATGGCGGCTCGGCCTTTTATGGCAAGATTCGATGTGAACATTCAACCATGGAGAAGGATGAACATTCGTGCCGAGTCGTAGAAATTGACAGGGGCGAATGGAAACGTACGCCTGAAAGTGCGGCCACCAAACGGCAGCGGGGATCAGGCTGCGTGATTACCGGCACAGATCCGGTGCTTCACTTCGTCAAATCAAAAAAGCGGCTGGATGATGAGTATGAGACCATCGAAGCGGTTTCATACAAAGAATTGAGCTTCTACCTGCGGGCTGGACACGGAGTAGCGAGGTTGGAGGCTTGGAACGGTGAGAGGATTCTTGCGAATACGTTTTATCGGGTTGAGCGAGATACAGACAGTCTACGGCTGGCAATTTATGACTCTTCGTCGGGGGAGGAAATTGAGGCTCAGTGCGATAATTTAGATTCCATCATTCCCTGAGTGCGCGGGTCCGGTCCAGATCCAGACCCGGCACCTCTTGCGTTTTGGCATTGACCCTGCATCTCGTACTGTCTAGCGATTGCTGCATGCGAAGGCGTGTCGGACGAGAATCTCTCCCGGTTTGTCGTCTGATACCTGCCCTGAAGGTGAACCTTCGTCATACATGCAGTCCGCGAGGCTCGGAGTCTTGTTGAGCTCAGCAGGCTTTACGGAAGTTGGACGACCGATCCCCAGACCCGTCAGAGCGGTGGTGCAAGAGTTCTCCCCCGGAGGGATTTGGCAGGAATAAACCCTGTTTTCGGCATGATCCTTGAATTCGAGCCTCACCGAAAAAGTGCAAGCCTGGGAGTCGACACTTGCAGGTGCGCGGGATTTGCTGGAAGGGGCCTTTTTTAGTTCGACGGTGCAGGTGGCTCTGGGACACAGGTGCTGGCCTTCGCCGTCCACGCAGGGGGCTGCTGCCTTACCCCCTTTAGCCGAATTGGCTCCAACCAGAATTATGAAAATTGCGAGTCTCTGTCTCAATTCCAGGCGATGGGTTTTCATAGGAATGCTCCTTTTCCTTGAGCCGCTCCAGGCTGGTCTTTCGTGGTACACTGGAGTGGCGATTGATTTCATTGTCCTGCAGAACATGCAGCTGCGACATCCTCCTGGGGGTGGTATTTTTCATGAGCCAAAACAATGCAAGCCCCGATAAACCGAAAAGGATCGGATTGTGTGTAAAGGATGATGGCTGGACGGTGCAGTGGCAGAATGAAACGAGTATAGAAATATGTGGAAACCGCTGCGGTAAGGTCTGTGATGGGAACTGCATCCAATGGAGCCGCGAGCGAAAAGTGGAGCAGAAGCTCGGCGCCCATGCCTTCACTTATCAGAACATTGCGGGCGCTCACTACGACGTCGCGGTGATCCACGATCAAGACATCGTCACAATCCTTACTCCGGCTCAAGAGCTTGAAAAAACAGTCCAGGATCTCCTCGCGCGGGCTCACCTTTCGAATCGCGAAGCGGAAATCTTATTATTGAAGCTTCAAGGATACAAACAAAAGGAAATCGCCGATCGATTGTTCATTTCCACTGCCACTCTCAAAACTCATTGCAAGAACATTCGCCACAAGATCGGCGATGCCCACCTCAATCCGGTCTTGAAGCGAGTGGCGTAAGTCGACCCTTTGCGGTTTGGCATTGACCCTGCATCTCCATTCATCATTTTCCTCCCCCGGATGATCAGCGGTGGTCTCTGGAAAGTCCTTCGATCTCCTCGATTTTCGCCCGGTACTGTTGGCTTATGAAAGGCGACAGTCGAAAAAAATAATCCAGACCAAGTTGCGCGAAATCTTTCGCTATTTGAAACTCAAGTTTTCTTTCCTTCCCCCTGCTCCGATAGGCCTTTTGCGCGTGAAATTCAATTGCCGCCCCTAAGAGAGAATTAACTGTTGCAAAAAAATTTAAACCCAGGGGAGAGGAAGATTTTTGCGTCAGGGTCGCCGTCCACAAGATCGAGGTCCAATTATCGATGGCATCGGGTGCGCTAACGGCCGCTTCAAGGAAGTGAGATTCGGCGAGAGCGAGAAAAAACAACTCTCCGGCATGCGGGTCGTTGGCGGAGGTCGCGATAGAGGCGAGGGACCCCAAAAGGTCCCGATTTTTCTTTGGATCTAAATCCGACTGAAGATGGCCGAGCATGGTCAGAGCCGTATCGAGGGCATAATGGGTTCCGTAAGCTCGATCATATAAACGTAAGATTTCCAATCCTCGCATGACCACCTCATGGAGCTGCAAGAGTTCAGCGATCTCGTCAGATAGATTTTTAAAATCAAATCCATGGAGTCCCAAAGGAGAGCGACTTGGATGGGTGGTTATTTCCCGCTGTCTTAGGAACCGAGCGAGTTCGTCCGCCTCGTCTGGACTTAAATTGCGGGCGAAGGTCGGCAAGCTCGAAAAGTTCTCAACAAGGCTTGCTCCGGCCGGACGACCATCCCCTGACCCTTGGGGCGGCCCCGCCTGAATATTATAGAGTCGCAGTAAGGCCTTGGGATAGTTTTCGATCACCTCGTTCCCGTTCTTCCATTTTGGAAGGGTGTTTAACGGCACAAATTTACTGCGGGCAAACTGAATCGGAAGAAAGGCCGATCGGTTGGTTATTCCGGCGATACGCAAGAGCTCGTCGATTCGCCGTGAAAATTCAGCCGAAGGTTCGCCGACGGCTTGGAAATAAAACTCAGCATAATGCGCGAGTTTCAATCTTTCAAAAACCGGCCCAAACTGCTGAAATTCGGACCTTTCAGGGGATTGCGATAGAATGATCCGAAAGAAGGCAGCCACAATGGTGGGGTCAGGACGGTTGTCCATGCCTAAAGCGAGGCTCGCACCCAAAAGCCGGTAAAGATATCGGCGGCCTTGGGGATCCGCCAGGAAATCTCCAACTCGATTTTTAGATCGCAACTGGAAAAACAATTCGGCGATCGCGTTTGGTTTCTCTGAAGCTAAAGCCCGATTGACAAGCTCACGGATGGAGGGCTGCACGACTTTGTTGACCGGCTGAGGAGGTGGAGTCGTCCGTCTTGAGAAATGCCTTTTCTCCAATTTTTTTCTCCGGAGCATCGCCATCGCCGGGCGAGGGGCCACGAAGACCTCGCCCTGGGGCGGCGGATGGATCGATTCGCAGAGTAAAACAGGTTCGGGGGCTGCCAATTCAATTGGTGCGGGTCGGGCGCCGGGACTTATCAACAGAAGAACCCAAAGAACTAAACCGACTTTCCTTACTGACTTTGAACGGAACCGCGTCAACTTCATGGGCTCGCACCATAGCACACCCTGAGGAGGTAAAAAAAGATTTGGCTGGTCCTTGTGGCCCGAGCGCGGGCGGCGCTGCCCCAGTCGGTGCCCTCGGCACCTCCGCAGACGCCACGGGTTAGCAGCACAGAGACCTGTAATTTTTCTCAAAATATCTGTGTATTTGCGAGGCCTTAAGTCGAATGATCAATTAAGAAAGGATCTTCGCCGTTCTGAATATTGGTCGGCGAAGTGTGTTGAGGGCTGAAAGCGAATTCGGCGAGTTTGGGCTTGCGATTGTCAAACGAATCGTCCATGACCATACTGAACGAGCAAGTGCACAAAAGAAAGGGAGACTGATTCCATGTCCGATCCGCAGTTGAGTGGCGCCAAGCCTGAAACGGTCAACATCCGCATCCTGATCATCGATGACGAAGCTCCGATCCGCGAGGTCCTTTCGGCCACCCTGAAGGATGAGGGCTATCAAGTTCAGACCGCTCATGACGGAGAATCGGGTCTTCGCATGCTGCGGGAATTCCATCCGCAAATTGTCTTTCTCGACATTTGGATGCCGGGGAGTATTGACGGGATCGAGGTGTTGACCCGCGCCCGTCAGGATATGAGTTCCATTGATTTTGTGATGATTTCAGGACATGGGACGATTGAGACGGCGGTGAAAGCGACCAAACTTGGCGCTTGGGATTTTATCGAAAAACCCCTTTCCATGGACAAAATCCTCATTGGCATCACGAACATCCTTCACTACCAGCAGGAGCGCCAGGAAAAGGAACTTCTGCTCACGCGCTTGCGGAAAAACATTGCCTTGATTGGCGAGACTCAACCGATCATATCATTGAAGCAATTGGTGGCCCGGGTGGCCCCAACCCAGTCCTGGATTCTCCTGCAGGGTGAAAACGGTTGCGGCAAGCAACTGACCGCTCAAAACATCCACTACCTCAGCTCGCGGGCGAGCCGGCCCTTTGTTGAAATGACCTGCGCCAATTTGGCTGAGGACCTTATTGAAACGGAACTCTTCGGCTATGAAAAGGGGGCGTTCGCGGGAGCTTTGCGAACCCAAAAAGGGAAAATCGAGCTGGCCAACGGCGGCACTCTTTATCTCGACGACATTTCCGATCTCTCGGCCCGGGCGCAAGAAAAGCTTTTGCGGGTGCTGCAGGAGCGAAAGATCCAAAGACTTGGTGGCGGTGAATTCATCAATGTGGACGTTCGGGTCATCGCTGGAACCGAAAAAGACCTGTCCCGCGAGATCCAAGAGGGCCGCTTTCGCGAGGATCTTTATCATCGCGTGAGCGTCGTGACTCTGAAGATCCCCGCCCTGCGCGAGCACCGTGAGGATGTCCCCGCGCTGGTCCAACATTTTTCCGACCAGATCGCTAAAGAAGGCGGCTTTTCGCTTAAAGAATTTTCCGAGCGGGCCATGGAGGCGATGAAGCAACACATATGGCCGGGAAATGTCCGCGAGCTCAAAAACTTCGTCGAAAGAATCTATATTCTGACGCCCGGTGATTTCGTCGATCTTCACGATCTCCGTTTTGCCGGACTGGCGATGGACTTGCCCTCGGAACAACCGAACGACAGGCTCAATTTTCGCGACGCTAGAGCGCTGTTTGAAAAGGACTATTTGGTGCGAAAGATCGCTGAGAACAGCGGCAATATTTCACGCACGGCCGAAGCCATCGGGCTTGAACGAAGTTACCTTCACCGCAAGATCAAGGCCTACGGCATTGACGCGCACAAGGATGAAGAAGCCGCCGCCAACGACCCTCTTGGAACTCTTGGAGAAAGAGCCCTCAAATGAGATGGACGAAGACCCACCTTTTTACTTTGAAAGAGGCTCCCTCCGACGCCGAAATCGTGAGCCACCAACTCCTTGTGAGGGGCGGATTCATCAAGAAGGTTGCTCCCGGCATTTACACCTACGGCAATTTGGCGCTGCGGGCGATCCGAAAATTCGAGGCGATTGTGCGCGAGGAACTCGATCGTCGAGGGTGCACTGAAATCCTGATGCCCATGGTGCAGCCGCGGGAACTGTGGGAGGAGACGGGTCGTTGGTCAAAGATGGGCGATGGCCTTTTGAAATTCCAAAATCGCAACGGCCATTGGCACTGTTTGGGCGCCACCCACGAAGAGGCGGTCACCGATTATGTTCGCTCCGACGTGAAATCCTACCGCGACTTGCCGAAGACGATTTATCAGATTCAAATCAAGTACCGCGATGAAATCCGTCCCCGTTTTGGCTTGATGAGGGGGCGGGAGTTCATCATGAAAGACGCCTACAGCTTTGACCTCGACGCCGAATCGGCGCTGAAGACCTACCAGCTGATGTACGAGGCCTATCAGGCGATTTTTGACCGGTTGGGACTGATTTACCGAATCGTGCAGGCGGATGCGGGGCCCATCGGCGGTTCCCAGACCCATGAATTTCAACTTCTTGCTGAAGCCGGCGAAGATGCCCTTTTGGTTTCGGATTCCTCGGACTTTGCCGCCAACGTTGAGATTTGTCCGGCCATCGATGCGGAACCGCAGCGCGCGGGCGGCGCTACCCCAGTCGGCGCTACCCCGGTCGGTGCCTTCAGCGTGGGCGGCGAAGGCGCCACGGGCCTCAGTCCCGACGAGAACCTCCAACCTTTGAGCCCCTTTGCCACGCCAGGCCTTAAGACCATCGCTGATTTGGCGAAAGCCACTGGCCTGCCGGAGCGGGAGCTCGTCAAGACCCTTTTCTTTTCCGCCAACGAAGGCTTAGACCCCAAAGATAAATCCTTGCAACCGATCGCGGTGCTGCTCCGGGGCTCCGACGAGGTCAATCTGGTTAAACTCAAAAACCTCCTTCAGCTCGCCAATCCACCGCGCATGCTCACCGAGGAAGAAGTTCGCCAAACCGCCGGCGCAGGACCCGGAAGCTGCGGCCCGGTGGGGCTCAAGATCCCCATTTACATGGACACCGGCGTTCAAGGTCTTAAGAACTACATTGTCGGCGCCAACCAAGAGGGCTTTCATCTTCGTCACGTGAACCATGAGCGCGATTATAAACCAACCCAAATCGTGGATCTGCGGGTGGCCCGGGAAGGGGACCGGGATCCCCAAGGGCCGGGACGCCTGCGCGCCTGCCGTGGCATTGAAGTGGGGCATGTGTTTTACTTGGGAACCACCTACTCGCAAAAAATGAACGCCTGTTACTTGGATCGGGAAGGGAAAGCTCGTCCCCTCGAAATGGGTTGTTATGGCATTGGCGTCTCCCGCACCGTGCAGGCGGCCATTGAGCAAAGCCATGATCAAGACGGAATCATTTGGCCGGTGGCCCTGGCTCCCTTTGAAGTGCACCTTTGCGCCCTCGACATGGGCGACCCCGGGGTGAAATCCTTGACCGAGAAACTTGAACAGGAACTTGAAGCGCGTGGCGTGGGGGTTCTGGTGGATGATCGCGATGAGCGGCCGGGAGTGAAATTTAAGGATGCTGACCTCTTGGGATTTCCCGTGCGTCTCAACATCGGCCGGAAAGGTCTTGAGGCCGGAGTCATCGAAGTCATCGTCCGCCGCGGCAGGCAAGTCCGCAAAGTCAAACCCGATGAGGTGATCCCGGTGACTGAAAAGTTGCTCCGGGACCTGAAGCAATCCGAAACTCGCTCCGAAACTCGCAGGGGTGGAGGGCGGGAGACTTTATGAGCCAGGCCAGCAACAACGACTCCCCCAAGACCCCCAAAAGCGGCCGCCTTCTTCTTCGTTCGCCCCTGATCGTAGCCCTGGATGTCGATGATTTAAAGCAGGCGCTCAAGCTGGCGGAAGAGCTGCACGATGTGGCTGGCTGCTTTAAAGTGGGGCCGCGCCTCGTGTTCCGCTACGGTGAGGCCATCATTCAGCAACTGGCGCGCCTGGCCCCCGTGTTTGTCGATTGCAAGTTTTTCGATATTCCATCCACGATGGTCGCCTCGGTGCGCGCCGCTTTTGCAGCGGGGGCGAGCTTTGTGACGATTCACGCTCTGGCGGGTGCTGACGCGCTCGACCTCATCGCCAGACTGGAGGAAGAACTCCGGCAGACGCGCCCCTTTCAAATTCTCAATGTGACTATTTTAACGAGTTGGGAGGATCACCGCCTTCCACCCAACTGGATTCAGCAGCCCATCGAAAGGCATGTTCAGTCGCTGGTCGGGCAAGTGGTGGCGGCGGGCATGGATGGGATTGTCTGCTCGCCGCTGGAGCTTCGTTTTTTGGCGAATCGCGATCTTTTTCTTGTGACTCCCGGGGTTCGGTTGGACCGCCCGAAAGACACCCGTGGCGTCTGCGGAGATGACGCCCGTGGCGGCTCCGCCGCCCACGCTGAAGGCACCGACTTGGGCAGCGC
>PSRN01000247.1 GCA_003176075.1 Bdellovibrio sp. | reverse complement strand
TCGAACCCACGAGGCCCTTGCGGGCCTGGCAGTTTTCAAGACTGCTGTTTTCAACCACTCAACCATCTCTCCGTTGACCTTTTTATGGTTTTTAGAGATCTGATTCAAGGGTTTTTTGGTTATCGTTGGTTATCGAATGACGTCGACTCCCCCCATGTACTTCTGCAGTGACCGCGGGACCCTGACCGAGCCGTCTTCTTGTTGATAATTCTCCAGAAGAGCAATGATCGTTCGGCCGATCGCTAACCCGCTTCCATTGAGCGTATGAACGAATTGTGGCTTGCCCCCTTTTGAGCGATAGCGAATATTTGCCCGGCGAGCCTGGAAATCCTCAAAGTTAGAACAGGAACTGATCTCGCGATAAACGCCGGCCCCAGGGAGCCACACCTCAAGATCATAGGTCTTGGCCGCGGCAAAGCCGATATCAGCGGTGCAGAGATTGAGCCGTCGAAACGGAAGTTCGAGCTCGACCAAACACTGCTCCGCGTGGCAAGTCAGCTCCTCGTGAAGCTCATAGGACCTTTCAGGATGGGCAAAGACCATCAGCTCCACCTTCTGGAATTGATGTTGCCTGGTGATCCCGCGCGTGTCCCTGCCCGCAGCACCCGCCTCGGCTCGAAAACAGGGTGAAAAAGCACAGAATTTCAACGGCAGCTGCTCCTCCTCGAGGATTTCGTCGCGAAAATAGTTGGTCACCGGCACCTCGGCGGTGGGAATCAAATGATAATCCGTGCCGGTCACGTGAAAAGCGTCGTCAAAGAACTTGGGGAATTGACCGGTTCCAACCATGCTCGCTGAATTTACAAAAAATGGCGGAATCATTTCCATATATCCATGCTGACTCGAATGAAGATCCATGAAAAACTGGATGAGCGCTCTTTCCAGACGGGCGGCAAAGCCTTTAAGAAAAGTGAAGCGGGCTCCGGCGACCTTCGTGGCCCTTTCAAAATCGAAAATCCCCAGTTTTTCGCCCAAGATAAAATGCTCTTTCGCTTGAAATGAAAAAGTCCTGGGCTCGCCGACTTTTTTCTCGACGGCGTTGTCGTCCGCCGACTTTCCCACCGGAACCGTGCCGTGGGTCCGGTTCGGCAAAGTCAATGCCAGCTGAAACACACGTTCATCAATTTCAGCGGCTTGGCGTTCAAGTGTCTTCACGTCCTGTGCCAGAGTCGCCGTTTCGGCGAGAAGCTGGCTTGCGTCCTTCCCTGATCGCTTGAGTTCGGGAATTTGCGCGCTGACCTTTTTTTGGTGCGCTTTGGCTTGCTCGGAACGGGTGATCAGCTCCTTTCTTTGCCGATTGAGTTCGAGCAGTTGATCCAAGGTTTCCGTCCGGGCCCCTCGATGGACCAAATTCGCGCGGTACTCATCGAGGAAAGAAGGCCCCTCCCCCGCCCGCTTTTCAAGCAACTTCATATCCAGCATGCCGACTCCTTAGGGTGCCAGCAAGATATACATTTTAAGTGCGAGTCCGACAAGGACCCAGATCAGATCAAACACGATCGTGGTGATTAAAGACCAGCGCTGCATCACCTTCAACAATGCCGAGGTCGCTACGGTGAGCGCGAAAAGGAAGCCCAGAAAACGAAATTGCATTATTTCCTGAATGATCAGCGAAAACGTGAATCCAAGGAATAATGCGGACATGAATTTGACCCACCAAACAAGGATTGTCGAAAACGTCACTTGCACACCCTCTTGAACCTTATAGGAGACTCGTTGAATTCCGGCTCCAAGAGCCATGCCTCACCACCTTTGAACATGCTACCTTCAGTCAATTTTCGATTCTGAAGTCAAATGTTTCAATCTTTTTCATTCCTACCCTCCCGCGGGCACGCGGCCGAGCCCCCTTAATTTTCGCTCGACTTCCGCCTTGTCGGGGGCGTTGGGATTCAAGACCAAATATCTATTGTATGCGGCGGCGGCCGAAGTCGGGTCGCCGCGAGCTTCGAAGACCGCCCCCTGCTCCCGATAAATTCTGGCATTGCCGGATTCAAGGCTCATTGCGATGTCGAGGGACCCTTGGGCCCCGTCCAGGTTGGATGACTGTCTCTGACAGCGGGCCATGTCGACAAACAAATCGGCCTTTTGCTTTTTGTAATCACGAAGTCCGACCGCCATCTGATATTGCTCGGCGCAGGCCTTGTAATTTTCCATCCTCGAATAAATTTGCGCGGCCAATACATACCCATCCGCCGTTTTAGGATAGTAATTGATTTCCTTTTGCGCCCAATCGAGGGCGGCCTTGGCGTCCCCTAAACCCAAGTAAGCTTTTCCCAAATTAAACCGCACCATTGGCTTGGCTTCGTTGGTATCGAGCGCTTTTTTCAGTGGAGCGATGGCCTCGGTGAATCGATGGCTCTCTATATAAATTATTCCGACCTGAAGGAAAGGCTCAGGATCTGATGGATCGTAAGCCGCGGCATCATAGTAGGATTTCAGGGCCGCAAGAGTGTCTCCTGTCATGTGAAGGCACTCCGCCAGCCCCAAGTGAGCTTCCTTCGTTTCGGGCTTCCACTCGATCACGTTGCGATAGAAATTGATCGCCTCACTGTATCGTTCGGTCACGCGGTAGAGTTCGGCGATGGCCAGAGGATACTCCACATTTCGCGAAAATTGGGCCCGCAGCTCAGTGAGATAGCTAATGGCGGAATCGAAACCCTTAAACGGCGCCAACGCCTGCGCGTAGACAACGTGGGCCTCCACCTTGGCGCGGTCAAGCTCAAGCGCGCGGGCCGCATAGCTGAGTGATTTTTGCAAAAGTTCCGTATTGTTCGTCGCCAATCCCAACTGCAGATGAGCCTTGGCCAGAAGGATCAGCGTATCAATATCGTTCTCGTACCCCCGCAGAGATTGCTGCAGGTAACCGATCGACTGCTTGAGCGAATTCTGTCGAAGTGTCACCAATCCGTAGCCGCGCAAAATCTCGTAGTGGCCGCCGAATTTTTGCGAGGCCTCGGCCAGGGCCTTTTCAGCGGACCTAAAATCGAACCTTTCCGAATAATAATCGGCCATCAGCAGATAGGGGGTCACCAATTTCGGATCGGCCGCAATGGCTTTTCTTAGCCAAATGACCGCTTCAAGCGGGCGATTCAATGTTTTCAAGCATTTTGCCGCCTTCATCGCCGCGTTGCCATTGGAGGGGTCCGTCTCAAAGGCTGACTTGTACATCGCTTGAGCGATCAAGCAATCGCCCTCCCTGGCGTGCTGGTCTCCTTCGAAAACCAAGCTGTTGTTCGAATCGCCACCTTTCTTCAGTTTCACATCCCCGCCCAGGTCAATGACCAAGCTCTTCACTTGGTTATCCGCGGGATTTAATTCATAGGCCTTCTGAGCGTGATCAAGGGCCTCCGCGAGTTCCCGACGATCCGCCAAGATCTTTGCCAAGGTGTAGTGCGCTCTCGCTTCGAGCGGCCGGGAAATAATTCCCCGGGATGTTAAAGCCCCCGAAATGTATCTCAATGCAATGTCGGATTGCCGGAACTGCATGTAATTCATAATACCGTACTCGATCAGCGCCGGCTTGTGTCCCGGATTGATCTTGAGTGTGTTTTCAAAGGCCTTGGAGGCCTCCTGCGGTTGACCCGCCTGCAGGAGAAATTTCGCCTGCAGGAAGTACATCTTCACCCACTGCGGGGAATACTTTTGAATGTTGGCGACATAAAGCGCGGCCTGGTAGGGATCGGTGGTCGAAAGAACTGAATCACGTGTGCCCGACAGCAACTCCGCCCGAAAGGACATGATGATGGGATCCGAAGCGAAGCGGTATGGTGTCTTTCCGGACGAAGAGTCGAGATCAATCTGCGCCACCCGCTCGGCATCAGCCCGTTCCAAAAGATAATCGACAACACCCCGGGCCTCCGTCAATTTGCCCAGGCTGAGCATGCTGGACAAGTCACAGTAAGCTCCTTGGGGCCCGCTGGGATCCAAACGCCGGGTGGATTTGGTGACCAGATCGAGCGCCTCCGAATCGGACTTGTTTTGCTTCGTGTAGGGCCAGAGCTCCCGGTAAACCAGACAAAGCAGGCCACGCGCGGGCAAATACTGAGGCGCGCTTTCAACGAGTCCGACAAGCTGGTTTTGCGCCTCAAGAAAGCCCTCGACCGTGTCACTCCAATACGCCGAGCGAGCTTTAATCAGTTGGTTTTCAAGGGACCTCATATCCAACCCGGCGACCGGCTTGACGTCAAAGTTTGGGGCAATCAAATGGATTTGGTCCCGGTCAGGCGGCCGGTCGATAAAAAGAGCCGCCAGACCAATCAGAAGCGCCGCCAAGCCGAGCAACAGGGGCACTCGCGTCGCTAGCTTGCGTTCATTCTTGATGGCCTTCGCAAGGTTTTCCAGATTCAGAACCGGATTCTTTTTCGTTCTTGGACGGCGGATCAGGGGCGTCACCGTGTGGTTTACGGAGGAACGCTCTCGGGGATTTTTCGTCATTTCATCTGGATTATTTTCGATGGACATGCTTGCCGACTGGCGGGTCGGTGGCGCCGTTGCGACGGTTTCGGCGATAAGGTTCTGAGGGGGTTGTCGGTCGGGATTCTTTGGTTTGTTGACCGCCGCTAACACGGCTTCAAAGAAGGCCGGTTCCTGCGTTAAAGGAATCCAATTTCCTCCCGCAGCCAATCGGACTCTGCAGCTTTCATCCACCGTCCCTTCGGCAATCAGGCGCTGGATCGCGTCTTCCGTGAATGGACCAATCGATTTGCCGTGTGAAAAAAGGACGATCCATTTCTGTGACTGAGGACCTGATCTTTTCCCCATCTTCCCCATCTTCCTCAAACTTCCTAAACTCTTGCCTTCCTCTCTCTGTATTGTAGGGCGACTGGCGCATTTAGTCAGAGTCCAATTATGTGCGCGAGGTACATCCTGGATCTGGTTCAATTATGGCACCGAGGTCCAGTCTGGCACTTTGCTAACCTATTGGGTTCTGCCATTTTTTCGCCAATTGAAAATTATAGCATTTGGCGATTTATGCATCTTATAAGGAACTGGCATAGCCTTTGCTCTATGATTGTTTTGAAAATTGAATTGAAGCGCAGGAGCAAATCGCAATGATTGCGACAGATCAAAGGAATGACCTGGGAATGAGTAAATCGAAAAAGTTGTTTAAGGCCCTCAGGCAACCTCGAACGCGGAATCTTTTGATTGCAATTTATGTGTTGGTGGTTCTGGGTTTGACCGTAAGTGTTCGGGCTCAAGAGTCTGAGGGTGTGCAGAAGGCTTCATTTGAGCAGGATGACAGCCCTCTTCAAACGATAATGGGAAGAATTTTGGTGGGTGAAAACAATCATGTATTCTTGCTCGACCCCACCGAAAGGGTTTTCGAACTCAGAGGATCAAGAGTCATGATCGAAAATTTGGGAACTTTAGTCGGCAGAAGAGTTGAAGTTACTGGACAACAATACCTGCATAAAATTGGCCCGGTTATTGAAATGATGGCTTATCAAGATGCAGGAAGCAAAGGTAGCCAAGAGTCTGATGATATTTTTGAAGAGTTAGCGGGAGCGCAGGTATTTATTGTGAATGACTATAAGACATTTGCGAACCTGTAACGTGGAACCTATAACGTGATCTAGAAGTGGATACCTAGAAAAGCGATCGTAATAAAATTGAATTGAGTCCTAAAGCCTCGTCCACCCCCCCTCCAGGTCGAGGCTTTTTTTTGCTCTAGTTTTGCTCTACGTGACTTAAGCAATCTACATCAGTCGTTTGACCGAAGCCCCAAGCAGGGAAAGTTTTTTCTCTAATTCCTCGTAACCACGATCCAAGTGATAGATGCGACTGATCGTTGTTTCGCCTTTTGCGACCAGCCCGGCCAAAACAAGACTGGCACTGGCACGAAGATCAGTGGCCATCACTGGTGCCCCGGTCAATTGGGGGACTCCTCGCACCA
>PSRN01000014.1 GCA_003176075.1 Bdellovibrio sp. | reverse complement strand
CCCGGCCCTGGCATGTTCCACCGGTCGTTGCGACAGTTCCAATAGTGGTGGTGGTCGTGGTTGTTCCACCCGTCGCCATGGTTCCACTTGTCGTTGTTGTTCCAGTCGTCGCGGTGGTGCCACCGGTGGTCGAGGTATCGCCACCGACGGTCGTTGTACCGCAACAGCTGCCGCCGGCAGTGGTTCCGCCAGTAACAGTTGTCGTTCCAGTGGTCGTTGTTGTTCCGGTCGTCGTGGTCGTACCACTGGTGGTCGAGGTGTCGCCACCGACGGTCGTTGTACCGCAGCAGCCACCACTCGTTGTTCCGGTGTTTCCGCCCCCGGCGGTTGATCCACCCGTGGTTGCGACAGTTCCACCAGTGACCGTTGTGTTGCCCACGGACAGCGTTCCTCCGGTGGTCGTTGTGTTGCCAACGTTGATCGTTCCCGAGGCGGTGTCGCCGGGTGTGATGGTGACTTGTCCTGTGGTTGAGGTGTTATTCGGGTTGGTCGCGGGATCTGTCGACGTCGTATTGGTCGGAAAGACCGTATCCGTCGTCAAAGTACTTGCCTTTTGCGCCTCGAGCCCGACTTCAAAAGCTTTGTTCGTACAGTTCACAAAAACAAGAGCGGACGAAAGCAAAGCAATAGCTGCCAGTTTATTATTGAAAATCATAAAGCACACTCCTCTGATTTTCGGTTGAGCAAGGAACGTGCTCAGGCAGGCAAGCGGCTTATAAAAGCGTTCCCGCGGTTGTTATTATTCGTTTGGCCGATGGCTACTTGTTTTCATGCGTGAATTGTGAGGTTAACCTTCCGCTCAAGCGCAAAAAGCCGCTCATCGGGCGGGGGTTGTCTCAAAACGGGATGTTCACAATCTTCACAACTGCGTAACCAAAATGGGTCAGGTTGAGACATTCCCGTGGCGGCTCCGCCGCCCACGCTGTGAACTTGTGGGCTATTCAACTGCTGACTGAAGCACTCCAGCGACAAACTTGCGCGTATTCATATGTCGAAGAAGTGACAGTGCTAACTCCCTGTACTTCCATCACATTGGATTCACTCTTAGGCCATTGTTGAAAAATGACATTGGTTTAGGGGGGTCTGCGTTGATTTAAGATCAATTCCAGTGGCTTGGGACCAGGTCCTTGGCTTGCAGTTCGCAGGAGCATGGGCAAAGAATCCCCAAGTCGGTGCCTTCACGAGCTTCGCCGCCCGAGGCGGCTCCGTTGGCACCTCCGCATAGATTTTTTCAGAACCATGGGGGGACTGGGGGCGAGCGCGCTGATCGCGTGTTCGCTGATGCTTCCTGCCTCTTCGTCGCCGGCCGAATTGGTTGCCAGTTCCAATGCCAGTTCCAACGCCAACGCCATTGAAGGCGGACCTCTGTCACCGGAACTGCAAATGCCGGAGCTGGTGGCCGACAAACCCGTTTTGGATCGGTCAGGACGCATTTGGCGCAATATGGAGGGTTCCCGCTTCGGGTTGGCAGACCAAGTTTCCAAAATTTGTAATCATGTGCTGTCGGAGAAGTGCATCGACCTGGCCATGTATTATATCCGCGGCGAGCTGAATAAAGAGCTCAGCAATCCCGATTTCGCCAAATATTTCCGCGGTCACCCCGAAAAGCAGAACGAGGTCATCGGTAAAGTTGAGGCTGACGCGCGCAAAACCTTGGGCGAAAAAGGCTTTGGTCCGGCGGGGATGGTGGCCCTGGTGGCGCGGGTTGAAAAGAGCACGATGGACCATCTTCTTCCGGTCGTTTTTGCCGGCGAGCATATTGAAAGCAAAAACCGCGAAAAGCTTTGGATTGATCCCATATTGTCGGGATTCAACCGGTGTATTTCAGGAGTCAAGAATCTGGCCAAAGCCATCGACTGCCAGGATCGATCTCTTGACGGCATCGTCAAGAACACGGCAGGCGCCATTGTTTATGAATCAGCGCGCGAAGAGCTCAATCCCGGCCTGGCGTCTCGCACCTTCAATTCCTATCAGGTGTGTTTGCAACAACAGCCCACTTTTAAACCGGAAGATTGCGCGGTTTTAGTCATGCGCAATGGAAGCATTGCCTATGGCCGGGAGCGCATTGCCAATACCCGCGGTTCGACCCCGGAAATGGCTGATCAAATCGCCACGGGGTACTTGCAGAGTTGTTTGGATAACGCCATTGCAGACAAAGAAAAAGCGAAGGCCGCGCACGATGAGCGCTTTGATTTGCGCGGCCGCTTTCGAACTTGCGGCAATGATACGATCCTGATGGCCGGTAAGGACGTGGCCAAGGCCTCTGTCCTCAACGACCCTGAGCTTCGCGAGGTTTTGGACACCAATGAAACTATAAAAAGGGCGGCGGTTGAAACCGCGGAATCCAGCTTCGCGTTGTGTGCGAAAACCTTGATGGCGTCGGGAACTCGCAAACCCGATGTGGACTCGTGCCGGACTCCCGTTGCCAAGGCCATTGGTGAAAAGGTCGGAACGATGTCGGCCGATGACCAGGTCGCCAAGGCGGTCACTGGTGACGCCGCCGAGGCCCAGCAAGTCCGGGATAATATCGAAAAATATAAACAAGAGATGAAGGTCTGTTTGATGAGGGCGGCCGATGAACAATCGACCCGCGAATGCCTCACCGGAACCCCGGGCGGAAAGTTGGGGTTTGCGCGTAAAACGGTGAAGGAGATCGGGGACTACGTCGGCCGGCAGACCCTCCGTGACCAACTCAATATTGACCGTGCGAAAGAAGTGACCGATTCAGAAAAAGAATTGGATCGCTGTCTGCAAGATCGCGACAAGGACGCTAAACTCTGTGCCAGGGACCATGCTGTCCGTCTCGCGCGTTTCATTGGCAATCGAAAACTGGACTACGCCATCAAAAAACTTTTGGGGCAACCAGGCCTGGGCAGGAATGACACGGTCGACGCCAAAAATCAATTTGAAAGATGTTTGCGGGAAAAAGTGAAGCCCGATTTCAAGATGACCGAAGACCTGCAGAACTGCACCCGGGATCTCACCCAGCGTGGCGTTCAGGTCGCGCAGAACGCCGTCCGCGAAGTTTTCTCCCGGCGTGGAGACTCGGAAACGATGAGGGACGCCGGGGCCTTGATTGCGTCACGCTTGCCCGATATGGGTCAGGACGTGGCCAAGTCCAAGATGGATCTGAAGGATCTCGAAAATCTCCCTGATAAGGGCGTTTTGGCGAAAAACGCGGACGGGTTACGAAGCTATGTGGCTTGGAACCCGCAAGCGGCGGCGGAGCAGTTTAACAGCGTCGCTGATGCGGTGAAAGTCGAGAGCGATCTGAAGAAAAAGGCCGAGGTGGCGGAGCGGACCATGTCCAGTTCTAAATTGGTCGACCAATTTATAAAATCACAGGCTCAGTTGACCGCATCCAAGGAGTTGACCTCCAAATCCGGCAGGGAGCGGGTCACTGACGGTGTCTTGCGGGAACTTTTGGATCGCTCAACTTACAATAAGGTTTTTAATGAAGATGTCATGCGCGAACTTCGCCCCTTGGGCGCTCGTGCGATTGGCGAAAATCTTCTCGGCAGTCCCAAGGGAAAAGGAAAAAATGGCAAAGAGCTAGACGCCGAGTTGCAGGTAAAAATCAAGGTCTCCGAGGCGCTCGCGCGATCCCCCGCGTTTGGCGAAAAGATCGCCGTTGACCTGATCAATAAGAGTTTGCGGAGCTTGGATCCCTTTATGCGCGCGCTCGCCAGTTTCAAGGTTCCTGATCTTAATTTTAATCGTGTTCGCAATACAGCCGCGGGTCAGAAAGCGATCAGGGAGTTCGAGGAAAAACTGATTCTCGGACCGATGGTCGCCGGAATCCAGGGCGGAAAGATTTCCAAGGGTGAAATGGAAAAAAGGGAAGAACGTTTGAAGGATCTAGTGCTTGAGGCGCTGGAACAGCAGACGATTTCTCAGCCGGCAAGTTTTCCGGCGTCGCGCGGAAGAAGGTCTGATCCTGATTTCCTATCGACTATATTTGGCGGGGGACGGGGTTAGTTATCCCTATAGATGCAACGCCAACTGGTTAAGGTCAGTCAAAACAAATACGCCTCAAGCTCTGGGTTGAGGATCTCACTGGGGTCGAGAAATTGCGGCACTGGCCGCTCGGGCGGTATGAGAGCGTAAAGTGAGTAAGGCTGTCGCGATGAAACCCAGCACCGCGGCGGGCGTCGCCGGAAGCCTTGCTCGGCATGGGAATATACCAAAAATTCGTTGGGCGCGGAATGCTCATAGACTTGATTTAAGAGACTTTCAAAAACATCTTCGTTGGCGGCGTAGGGGTACACCAGGTAACGAAAATGGAGGGGAGCCTCGACGCCGGTTGAGCGGACCGGTTTGGTGAGAGGCCTGGTCCATCCCAACAGGCGCCCAAACTTGAGGAATTGGCGAAAATTATGAGCGACCAGGCTGTAGGACAGCGGTCGAAATTCCTGCAGGGAACCCGGCGACCAGCTCCCCATGCATCCCACGACCTTTCCTTTGTGATCTAAAGCCATCCAGAAATTCTCCACCAGAAGACCCGGCATCCGTGCAAGGCGCCGTTCGAAACTCGTCGCGTCCCAGGCGCTCGCCATGGGATAATATTGTGACCGGTCGACCAGAAATTGAATCAAGAGATCCTTTAATCCGGTGTGAGCGCGGACCAGCCGTAACGAAGAGAGGGATTTGCGATGCCAGGGAAAGCGGCCATGGAGAGTCACCAGATCATAGCGGCGATAAAGATGGTAGCGGGGCCAGGCCCGGCGCGGTGATCGAGGGCGCAAGAACACGCTGCTGACGGTGGGATCGCCGCGGTTGACGGTCGAAAAAACGGCCAACACTTTCTTACGTTCATAAATATCCCGGATCACTGGCAAAAAATTTTGACTCCAGCTTAAGAGGGGACCGCGTTGCCCGAGAATCCGCAGATCCGTGGCCAACGCCAGTTTTTCGATTTTTCCGTCCAGGAAGACTTCGCGATAAACGAAACTGACCAGCCCTTGCACTTCGCGGTTTTTTCCCCGCAAAACAAAAGTTTCAAACTCGTCGGAAGCGATCCGGTAAGGTGAAAAGAAATCAAGGGGCCTGGTTTGCCGGAGTTCAACAAGTCCTTTGATCGTGAACTGTTCAAAAAATTGTCGAAGTTCAATGGAGTCAGAATGCTGGGCGCGCTCAACAAGAGGGGCGGTCACGCGAGGTCTTTCCTCCAGGCTTGGTCGTTCACACCGAATACAAAATTCGCATAGCGGGCCGCCGTGAAAAAATAATCACTCAGGCGGTTTAAAAAAACGAGGAGGTGATAGGATTCGTCGCTTTCCCCGCTTTCATTGAGGAAATTCACATAGTCCCTCTCGGCCCGGCGGCACACGCTGCGGGCCACATGGAGGTGACAGGCCAGCGGATGACCCCCGGGCAGAACGAATTCCGTAAGCAGAGGTAATTTTTCCGTCATTTGATCGATGGCTGTTTCCAAACGGTGGGCGGCAGCGGGTTTGAGCTGTGGTAGGCGCGCGCGCACTTCGGGTTTGTCACAGGCGATGGTCGCACCGGCGTTGAACAGCTGGTGCTGAAGGCGGAGCAAAGATTCGGTGAGGATCTCCAGCTCGGCCCGTCGCAATGGATGATTCTGAGCTTCCCGTGCAGCCAGACCTATGAGAGAGTTCAACTCGTCCAGCGAACCATAGGCTTGCACGCGCAGGTGGGCCTTTGAGACCGTCGTACCGCCGGCAAGTTGAGTCGTTCCCGCGTCACCGACGCCAGTGTAGATTTTCATAAAATCTAGGTTCGCACGATAGAAAGGAAAATGACAATGGCCTTTTTTGTTTCAATTCCACATTCCGGGGAAAAGGTCCCCGCCACTTGCACTTGGCTGCGCGGCCTGGAAGAGAAGATCTTGATGTGCGACGTCGATCGCTTCGTGGACCGCCTCTATGAACCCCATCTGCAAGGGGTTCCGCTGGTCAAAACCGAGTGGCACCGCTACGCCGTTGATCTCAATCGAGTTCCGACCGATATTGACGAGCAAAGCGTCGAAGGAAGTCACAACCGGGCGGGATCTCATCCGCGCGGCTATCACTGGGTGCTCACCACCACTGAAATCTTACTGATGCCGCGGCCGATGTCACATTTGCAGCACCAGGAACTCACGCAGCTCATTTACGAGCCTTTTCACGCCGCCATTCAGGGTCGGTACGAATCCTTTAGGGAACATGGCGAACATGAAGTTTACCACTTGGATTTGCACAGCATGCCGAGCCAGGGGACGCGCCAACATCGCGATCCGGGGGAGGGGCGCGCTGACGTCGTGGTCAGCGATTGCCAGGGGAAAAGCGCGAAGCCTGAATTTGTGGACCTGGTCATCACCAGCTATGTTCGCGCCGGCTTCAAGGTGGGTTGCAATTGGCCTTATTTTGGCGGCAGGGTTTCAGAACAGTATGGTCGACCGAACCAAGGCCAACACTGCGTTCAGGTCGAACTCAACCGCGCGCTTTATATGGATGAGGTTCAAAAAACTCTTCTCCCTGACAAGAGCGCCAAGACCAGCCAGAAACTGGGTCGCGCTCTTCAGCTGATTCGGCAAGGGCTGAGGGATTGTGAATAGAGCTGGCTCCTTTAGCGTTATAGACAAAGTATAGACAAAATTTAGACATCATATCCGCCGTTGATTTCTTGAGCGATTTCCCTGGGATCTTTCTATTCCCTGTCGAACTCTTTGTATTATGTAAGCAAAGTTGGTTCCATCAACCCAAAAAGTCGAAATGCCAGCAAGAAGGGTCGAGAAAGGAGGTTAAACACCGCCGAATTCTTGGTCCATTAATTGCTCCGACACTCCTTGTACCCACGAACTCCGCAGGCGCGCGGACGAAATATCTTAGAGGCAGTTTCAAAAGGAAGTTGGCTTGGAGATCCTATGAAGCGAATCAACCACGGCCTGACCATTGGGCTTTGTTTTTTCCTCGCAGCGGCAGCGGTATCGGCATCGGCCCTTGCTGAGGGCCTCACCGAGGCCGCCGACACCGCCGATGGCATTCCCGATTGGCCGGAAATTCATTACTATAAGGCGGGCGAACCAGCTGTACCCTATCAAGTCGTGGCGGTGAAAAAGAAAGCGGGAGTCGTTTCGACGGTTGCCCTTGGAGATCTGACGAGCCTTTGCGATTCCAAAGGAGGCCAGAAAATGGTTCTAGAAATGGCTTCAGCAACTCGCACTGTTTACTTTGAGAGGGCGACAGGCATGTTGTCCGAATCAAAACTTCTGCCTTTCACCGACCCGGCCATGGAAGCTTGCAAAGGGGCCAAGGTGAAGAGAAGAATCGTTATCGCGTCCAGTTCCCCGGCGAATCCAGCTCCTCCAGAAACTTTAGAACTCAAGGTGAGTGAGGAGTTGAACTCAACAGATACTCCAGATCAATACCTCGAATCCGGAAGCCCCTTTGTTTTTAGAGCCGTCAGCCAAAAGGAGGCCTTTGAATTCATCCGGAAGATTGCCGAGTCCCAGGGCGGTCGGATCCCCTTGCGGATTCAAGAGACCCCAACCAGTTTAGCTGAATACTTCGATCGGGTGAGGTTCATGAAAGTCCGCTATACAATGAAGGAGTTCCTGGCCGACGGCATTTGTGATTTGATTTTTGCAACCCGCTGCTCGGGGAACCCTCTGGGATTCCAATTTGACAGGACAGAACCCGCTCTTTCGGTACGGCGGGAGGAAAAAACCCCTCAATAAAACTCCGTGGGTTTTCGCGCTCACTGATTCCCGTCATTTCATCCCGTTAAAGAAATGAATGGGATCCGTCAGCAGATACTTCCCTTTGGTGGAAACATTCTTCACTCGTAAATGCATTTGAACGGCCCACTGAACTTTAAGAATTTCCGCGAATCTGAGCAAGTTGGGGCTCGGAGAGTCCGATTGGTTTTTCACCTCGACCAGGTTTAATGGCCTGTTATCTTCGGTGACCAGAAAATCAACTTCACGTTGATTCTTGTCCCGCACATAAAAGAGCCCCCGCTGTTTCCCTGTGGAATCCTCGATAAACTGATTCTGTTGCAGCAGATGACAGGCCACCAAATTTTCGAGGCGAGAGGCTTCACTGCCTCGCACTTCGGCGTTGTCGAAGAAATAAACCTTGATGGGTTTGTGGACAGCACGGGTGATCTGCTTATCGTAACCCCTGACAATAAAGATCAGGTACATTTTTTCGAGAACCTCAAGCCATTTGCGACAAGTGACAGGGGAGATTTGAATTTCCTGTGCCAGGTTGGACACCGCCAACGTGGACCCGACACGCTCCTGTAGAAGATTCAAGAGCAGTTCCAAGGCGCTTATGTCGGAGATTCGTTCCAAATCCCTGACATCTTCTCGAATAACGAGACGGGCGCGGGACTCCCGCCAACGGCGAGCCTCCGTTTCGTCATTATCGAAAAAGGGTTCTGGAAAGCCTCCAACCCTCATCAATCGCCCGAAAATTTCGTCGCGCTTCAAGCCCGGGGGATTTTCAAACAGGGAAAAGGGATGCAAGCGCCAATAGTAGTACCGTCCCAACAGGGAATCCCCTCCGCGTTGATAAACGTTGAGCCGGGCTGAGCCGGTGATCAGAATCCGGTGTTTTTCCTTTTCGGTATCATAAATACCCTTGAGGAAGCCCTTCCATTTCTTGAATTTGTGAATCTCGTCCATGACGAGAAGCTCGTCTTGATCCATCCATTGAGCTTGCAGAAGTGCTTTGCGGTCTGAAATGCGATCCCAATTGAAGTACTTCCCTGAAGTTCGACGGAGAAAAGCCTTTGCCAGCGTGGTCTTTCCGCATTGCCTGGGACCGCCGAGAAAGACCATTTTCTTTTTGAGATCTTTTTCCAGAAAAGGGGCTATGAATCGCACAGGACAATTTTTTATTATAGTAAAAAATAGTCAAGACAATTTTTTACTATAGTGAAATTTAGCCTATCCTTGGCTTCTTGGGTCTTCATGGGAATCAGTATCCATGCCGATGCAAAGAACCACTGGGCTGCGGAGCCGCCAAGGGCGGCGACTTTGGGTTTATGCGCTATACCAACGGACAACATCGTGGATGAAGATGAATCGCTCTCTTTTCAAATGTGACAGCGATAAACGGGATCACTGTTTCCGCCATATCGGCACTTGATAGTCTCTGTTCTGACTGTCAAAAGCCCAGGAACCGACTGGTCAACAATCTTCCCATTGACCGCGAGAACGAGGAGCAAGTCCTTCGCATCATTCCCAGTTAAAGGAGTCGCTGGCTCGAGCGTGTTGGTGTCAGCAAGCTCACAGTTGGAAGTGAGATTGCCAGCTCCGTCATTGCCTATCGAACAATTCACGTGGCTAGCGGCGGCTTCCCATTCGCCAAACTGGCCATGGTCAGACAGGTGATCACTGTCTAGAATTTCCATGACGCGCTTTGATTGCACGCTGTTTAAATCAATCGCATAGGCGGCACCACCAACCAAGAATATCAAGGTGAACAGCGATGTCTTTATTGTCTGCAAAGTCTGTATTAGGTTCTCCTCTTCCCTGTCTGGGCTTTCTGTCTGAGCTTCCTGTCTAAATACATAAACGAGAGTTGAGGATAGAAACTCTTGTCAATTAACGCAATTGGTTTGTTGGTCAGGGTGTTTGATGTCGTGATTCTAATGATTGCCTTGCGCCAGCTGGGTGCCGCCCGCCGTTGCTGGTGGTGGTGCTGTGGGGGCGGACGAGCAGGTTGATCCGGTGAGATTCCAGCTGCCATTGTAACATTCAAAAGTGAGTTGGCCGGTGATGGTGTAGCCGGATTGGGGAGTGATAACTTCGGCGCAATTTTTCGTCACAACAGAGTAGGCCGTGTCAGAAGGGAGCGTCACTGGAGAAACGGCTCCCGCGTCCGTGCGCGCCTCGGCCGGCATGGCCCCGGGGGTTGTTCCCTGGTAGGTGGCAAACAGAAACGGCTCATAGGTGGCGGCCGTGCAGGAATTGACCAAGAGTTCGTTGCCAAAGGCGGCGGTGGAGCTCTGGGAGTTTTTGGAGCTGGTCGGGTCGTTGTTATTCGATGAGCTGTCGGCAAGGTCATTATCTTGTTTCTTCTTCTTATTATTCTTATGTAGATTGGTATGGTTTGAAAGAACGGATGAAATATCCGAGGCCACATTGTCCAACCCGCTTGGGATGTAGGCCTGGTCCTTCTTGGACTGGTCGATCGAGTCGGCCACCGCGTTCTGAGCGAAGCCACAGAATTGAGTCATCAAGATCAGATTGAGACCCAGCTTTTGAAGAAAAGCGGATTTAAGGTTGAGTTGGTTGAGCGCAGTTTTATGGATGAAAGCAAGCCGATGATTCGTTGAAGTCATTGCAGTCATTGACCCAGAACAGACCACCTTTTGGTCTATCGTGGGATTCCCCTTGTGTTTCATTTTACGTAGTCCAGCCCAAAATGAACAGGGTTTCGGGATGAGATGCCCCGGGATCACCGCAATCTTCTCAATTTTGTTTCAAACTGATCCGAGGTCCAAGAGAGATCCACAACTTTGTCGAATTAGAGACGGCTTTCGATAACATTTCGGATAAAATAAATGAAACAATGGGGAAATTGAAACAAAAGAGAAGCTCTGAATCGGGGAATGTCCTGCTTTACGCGTTGGCGGTGGCCTTGGCGGGCGTGATTTCTTTGTTGGCCATGAAACCGCTTTTGCAGACTGCCCTCAAGGAAGTCTCTTCGCAGGTATCAAGATCCAGCTATACCGCTGTCTTGCAAAGTGCCCTGGATCTCACCGTGACGGGAGTCAAAAATCTCTGGTGTTTCAGTCCGGCCATGATCCAAGACGCCAACTGCACCCTTCTTCACGACGGCAATGTCCAGCGCATCATCATGTCTCCCGACACGGTTCAATTCATCAAAACCTTCATGGCGATAAATGTCGACTACACCGGTGACGTGCTGATTGATCATATCTCGCGTCAAGTGGATTTGGGGCAAATCACCGTCAGCCATCCTCTGTATACGCTGGTTCAGACCTTGCCGATCGGACTGGTCACCGGCCTTCAGTTTGACCTCGTCCGCGTGCAAAACGTGAACGAACCCCACCGGTCCCGCGAGGTGATATTGGATGTTCGCGTCGGGTTGCTGGGGGATCCTTCGATATCCTCGATCTACGCGCAATCGAGAATCGCCGTTTTTCCGAGGGAACTGGGGATTTTCGCATTGATCCTCCCCAATGACCTTTTTATCGGGTCGGTGGCCCCTGCAACCTCTTATGATTCGTCCATTCAGGGGGCCAGTAATCAGCTGGGCCTGCAATTCTTGAGTCCGGTTTTTGTGAACGGCAACATTCATTTGCCGCCGCAAGAGTCGGTCGGAACTTCCACGGCGGTGTCTTTCGCGGACCGGGTTTATCTGGGGGGTCATCTCTTTGACGCCGGCAATCCTTACCGGGCGCCTGACGCCGGCGGACCGCGGAATCAGACTCTCTCGCAACTGAAAAACTTCGGCGGATTTTTGAGTGGCGTCGAATATGAGCCCAACCGCGATGAGGGCCTGGATGTTCTGAGCGGAATTCATCTTTCCAACCAGGCGGCGAATGATCTCTTTGAAACTTGCCGAAAACGAAACTTGGCCCAGACCGAGCTCCAACAAACCGATCCTTACCGCACTCTCGTGCGCCCGATCCCCGACAAAAGCGAGGGGGGAGAGTTCACCACGGGCGGAATCAACGAACTGTTGCCACAAATGAATGCCAAGCACCTGATGTTGGATCTGGGTCCCGGCCGTACCCTGAAAGGGCAACTGGTGATCAGCAGCGACGCGGACAATGACCCCGTCGTGCGGGTCTCAGCTGAATTGAATGGATATGGCGGCGTCAATTCAGTCCACGCGTTTCAGGGGGACATGGGTTTTGATGACCAGATGGTCCTCCATGCGGGAAAGAACGGGGCGGGGGGCGATATCACGATTCAAGTGGTCGCGGTTTTTGATTCTCGGGGGCCGCGCGGAGTGTCCGAGCCCAACAAATTTCAGGTGCGGGTTCAGTTCGATGCCTCCGGCGTTTTGGATTTCGCGCCTTTCTCACTCAACGCGAACACTTACGGGCAGCCTTATTTGAAAATTACCGTCCAACCCTTTGACCTTGCCTTTCGCGATGGAAGAAACAAGCGGGACCCTGGCCTTCCTTCCGTCGACAGGGAGAAAGTGAACGGCCTCAATTACGTTTGGGATGGCCACCAATTTGTCAGGCAAGGCCCCAAGGGGACCGGTGTTTTGGGCTGGTACGGCTGTGCCAGCATGGATGGCAACGACACCAACTGCCAACAAGCCTTCAACCGGAGTTTGCCTCCCAGTGTGATGCAAAACCTGGTGCCTGCCGATCAGATTTCATACGCGGCGCTGGATCAGGCCTGCGGAAAATTGCAGGATTATGGTGATGACCCCGGTGAATACCCCGCCTTCGCGGGAGTGGCATGGGGATCATCTTTTGCCGCGCAAGCGCCGACCGTTTGGGGATTCACTGAATTTTGCGATGACTTCGATCCCGCCTGCAAGTCGGTCGGTGGCTACAATCCGGGGACCTATGTTTTGGATGGATCCAACGCCACCTGGTCCTTGCCTGCGACGCGATTCCACGTCAAAGCCCGCATGAAAAACTGCACGGTCGCCTCGTCGGCGACCTTGGTCGCCGGGTACTTTGTCTGCGATGAATTTGCAATTCAACCCCGATCAACGCCCCTGACTTTGATTGGGACTGTCATCACCAACAAGTTGACGGTCGATCCCTCGGCCGTGCGCGCGGGGGTCCGCTGGAGTTCCATTTATCATCCGCAAGCGCTCTATGACTTGCGCCAAGCGCGGTTGCTGTACGAGGAGGACCCGGCGAGGAATCCGGTGGCTTGCAAGAAGCATCCCAGCGAGCCGGTGTGGCTGCCCAGTGTTTCGCTGCAACAGGCCGCGAATTACTACACGTGCTCGATCTCCTCGCTGCGGGATCAAGCCGATCCCTTCAAGTGGACTTCGGTCGATCCGGATTGCGGGATTCCCGTGGACCCGGCCACGGGTCGTCCCCTTGGAGGACAATTCAAATGCAAGTCGCAGACGACGCGGGTGTTGATCAAGGAGCTGGGCCGGAAGGTGAGCCTATGAAAACCTCGTCTTTAAAAACCTCGCAAGGGGGAAATTCCTTTGTTGAAATCCTGGTCGCGAGTTTGATCGTCACCCTGGTCTTTTATTTTCTGATCAGCGCTTATGTGAATGACTCGAAGATTTTATCCCGGCTGTCGGACCGGAAATCGCAGTACTTTGCCCTCGCCAATATCCGGGAATCCATTCAATCACAGCCTGAAATTTATCAAATTGTCGCCAGTGAGGATGAGGGGGATTTGCTCCTCACGCCGGAGCAGCTCCCATGGTATGGCACGAAATCGGCTCTCGTCTCCAGGGATGAATGCATGGCGAGTTCCTCCTGCGACACTTACCAGTTTCGTTTCGGCTACGTCATGTACCCGCACGAGTCGAGGATCGCGCGAAATTTATTTACACTCAAAGTGAGGATTTACGACGTGAAAGAAAAAGCGAGCAGCGATTATCAATTTCTGGTGGCGCCACGATGAAAACGAGCCATTTCTCGAAGGGCTTTAAAGGCCTATCTCCTCGAGCGTGGGCGGCGAAGCCGCCACGGGTGGATAAAGGCTTCACAGTGATCGAGATTCTGATTTCGTCGCTTTTGATGACGTTGGTTTTTGCCGTGGCTATGGTGACATTCATTCGACTCACCAAAGCGCGAAATCAGATCGTTCAAGACACCGAGAACCTGACGTCGCTCGCTTTCGCCGAATCTTACATGGCCGATCAACTGCGCCGCGCGGGATTGAGCCTCAATGTATTGAATCTGCTTGACGATACGAACGAAAATTTTTTTGATTACTACAGCGATCTGCCGGAGAGCTATATTCCTTCATCCCGCCGCACGCGCAAGTTGAGGATCACGGCGGCGCCCGGCGCGAGGTCGGAGTTCTTCCTGCTTCTGCGCGACCCCTCCATGAGTTTGATGATGTACGATCCCTCCGCGGCCTATCACCTGGCCACCAGTGGTCCGTCGGCGCCCATGAGTTTTAGCTATGCCGGGATCAATTATTCGAATCAGGTAAAGACATTCTTTGGTGAGGCCTGGTCGCCGGGAAAAGAATTTTTGCTTTTGAGTCCCATTCTGCTGCGGCCTGAAACACCGAGTGGCGTGAACATGTTGATTCCGGGACGGCCGACCTATTTTATCGGAAGCGTGAACAAGGACGGCAAGGATCTCAATCCGGTCCGGTTGCCCTTTGTCCGCAGCGACGACCCGATGGATCCTTTGGTCACACTTGATTCGCCCGATAGCCTCTTCTTAAACCTTCCGCTGGCCGCTGGTTCGGCGCCCCTGGTTGAACTGCTGCCCATTCAGATCGTGCGCTATTGGCTTCAAGCCAACACTTCAAAACCCGGCGCCAGTCTTTACGCATCTCCTTGGGAGGGGGGAGTTCAAGGGAAAAGCTTCCTCCTTGCTGATGACGTCAGCCAACTGGTTCTTACCCGGCGCTCGGTGACGAGCAAAATTATTGGAATGCAAATTTGTGACACACAAAGGGCGTACTTATGCGAATAAGAACAGGACTTAGAACAGCTGTTATACTACGGAATCTTGGACTTGGGCTTGGGCTTAGTCTTGGACTTAGTCTTGGGCTTTCGCTCGAATCGTTTGGGCAAAACGCGATCAACGTGGCCCCCGATGCCAACTCAATGATGGACAATGTGGTCTTTGAGACGCCGGTGAAAAATGGCGCCTCCGATGTGACAGTCGAGTTGAAACTCGGCTGCTTCGCCCCCAATCTAAGGGCCGTTCCCAATCCCGTGGCGCCAACCTCGGAGTTGACGTTGGAGATGGGGATTCATCCGGCCTCCGATAAGACAAAGGTGGCCGTTGTTCGCGTCAACGACCGCACGGTAAAACCTCCCCCGGCGACGGATTTGCTGGGTTGGTATTTTAAACCCTATTACTGGAATTCCACTGTTTCAGGAGTCGCCGGCTTGCCCTTTCAACTCGATCTCAACGTCACTTTCGATAAAAACGGCTCGGGG
>PSRN01000067.1 GCA_003176075.1 Bdellovibrio sp. | reverse complement strand
CGGCCCGTCAGGTGGCCATCTTCAACTCAGCTTGTTAACCGTTTGGTTGCACTGGAAACTTTATTGCGGGTTCTAATATTTTCTTCATTTTCATCATTTTCTATTTTCGTCGCATTAAGAGACCCAGCACGACACCTGCAAATGCGCCGGTTGCGACTGCCATCACCGGATGCTTACTGAAGTAAGCAAAGGATCGCTGAGATACGTCCTGGACCTTATCCTTTGCATCAGAAACCAGGGCCCGGACTTCACCCATTTTGCTGTCAAGCCCGAGATCCTTGTTCACTTCACGACCGACTTCTTTGGCAGACTCGCCCGCCGATCTCAGTGTGCTTTCCGCCTGATCGCGGAATTGTTGGGCCCCTGATTTTGGCATTTCCTGGCTCAGCGTGTTTGGTTGTGCCACAGTTCCTCCTTTTTTTGTTTTAAGTTTTTCAAGGATCATCCTTCATCTTCAAATTTTTATTGTTTTTACGTTCGCGTTCCAAGTTACGTTCTTTTGCCACTTACAGTCCATTGCCGTTTACTTCTCATTGGCAGTTAGGTTTCATTGCCAGTTAAGTTCCATGGCCCGCCACTTCGTTGCAAGGATCCCAGTGTTTTGAATTCCCTCCTCCCTTGGATTGCTGATTAGCCGTACGGATTACTCTACAGCTGACTCTACTGCTGAGTATTTTTCATCTTGGTCGATGGATGTCGGACGCTGATCATTCGGCCTATCGACAGTCGCCGATCCACCGAGGAACAGAAGTTTCTTATCCTTGTCCAATTTGTAAACGTTGGCGCTCATACGAGGAACATCCACGAAAGAACAAAAGAACTCCCGCGCGTGATTGGTCACATCCACTTCGTCGCCATGATCTTTCCAATCGTTTCTGGCGCAGAGTCTCATTTCGTTCGCAAGTTCTTGCCCTTCTGCACTTAAAATCTTAAGCGATTCATTCTTGAAATTGAAATTGATACCTTTTCCGCCGTCGGCTGTTGTGACATTATCTTCGACCTGGAAATCGCCTGTCTCCCGAAACTCGTACAAAGCATTTTGACAGTTGTCCCCGGCAAACAGCGTGGTCACACGGTCGACCTTGGAACCCTTGAACTCATATTTCACGTTGGAGGTCTTGATGGCTCCCTTTCCCAAGGTCATTAGTTGCGAAACAAAATTTCTCATGGGCCGCGACTGACATTCTGACTGCCAACCTTTTAGAAGATCTTGGTCTTTACTCATCGCTTCTTCTGACGCTGTTGGCGCTTTTGGTGCTTTACTCGCATCAAGAACTTTCTCGGCCGGATCCGCGGCTTCCTCAGCTGCCCCAGCTAACGCTGAATTCTGACCAGCTCCAATGAGAGCTAACGCACCCATGAATAACGCAAATTTCTCTTTCACACTGCCTCCTAGGACTTTGATTTGTCCGATGCCGCCCGTTCATGCAATTCCTCAATCAATTAATTCCTCAATGCAAATCCGTTTCCATGGGGTTCCACCCGGCCAATTGAACAGCGAGTTCGAATTCTCTCCCCACACTGGGGAATAAATTTACCTCCGGAGCATTTTTGGAACGATTGCCGTGAACCATCAAACTAGGACAGTGGCCTTCTCAATCTTTTCTGCGGGTCACGAAGAGTATGACTCCTGTTTTGGAATGACTCAAAGGGAGGCGGTTCATCAAACGGTTCCGCCGAAAAAAGAAGCGTCAATGCGAAACAAACGATCCCGACGGAGGAAAATGCAAGAAAAAGTGAGTTGGCAAGAATGTCAGGTATAAGCTCGAAACCCCCGAGTGAAGCCGCTGAAACTGCTAAGGCAAAAACTGAAAGCGTCAATCTTGGCATAATCCCTCCCTTACACTTCGAACCATTTCTTCAAAACTGCAAACCAAATGCCGCAGCGTTTTCCGGAAGTGCTAGTCGTGACATCGGCACAGGAGGGATAGAATGACTCACTTGACGTGGCAACTTCGCCACTTAAGGTTCAAAAATGGGATCTATATCGTTTAGAAATTGCCTCATTAGTCAGGAAGGGATAGTGTCGTGGCAATTTTCCATGGAGGTTTTATGTCAACACTAGAATTCGGGCCGTCACAGATGGCGTCACAGGTTCCGCCGCAGCACATATCTACTAACGCGGTTTCAAGTGTTATTGCGAGTGTTCCTTCTCTCAGTCAAATCGATCAGCTTTTGGAGGCTTTGCGCCCCTTTCATCTTCTATCACACAAGTTCTATCAGGACTGGATGGAGGGAAAAATCACGCCCCGACAATTAAAAACATATGCCACTCAATATTATCATCATGTCGAGGCGTTCCCGCGTTACTTGAGCGCTGTTCACTCGCAAACTGAAAACCCCTTGGCTCGTCGTATCCTTCTCGAGAATCTGAACGATGAAGAGGGCCTCAGTCATGGAGTGCCCCACCCTGAATTGTGGTTGCAGTTTGCTGAAGGGATGGGAGCCAGCCGCTCCGAAGTCCAATGCTCGGCGCAAGGACCTGCCATCGGTCAAGTCATCGCCAATTTTTTCACCCAGGCCAGAACGTCAGCGGCCAGGGGGTTGGGTGCCTTGTTTTCATATGAATATCAAATTCCGGAAATTGCGGAGAGTAAGATACAAGGGTTGCGCGAACGCTATTTTGTCACCGATGCGCGATCTCTCGCGTTTTTCGAAGTCCATCGCGAAGCGGACGTTCATCACCGGGAAGCCTTGGCTAAGATCATCTCATCCATCGATCCAGATGAGTTCAAACAAGAAACTTTGCCCGCCGCTAAAGAAACAGCTCAAGCCCTGTGGAATTTTTTGACGGAAATGCAGGCGGTGGCTTAAGCAAAACTAGCGGAAATTAATTCGGTCGTCGGCGGCGGAGCCGCTCAAACGACGCACTCTTCCCAATTGAACGAGTCGGTGGGTTGTTGTGGCGGCGGCTCATCCATAGCTTCGGGACTGCTGGAACTCTCCGGATTCTCAGAGCCGCCAGCGCCAGGGCTGCCTCCGCCAAAGAGAATCCTGGCGCGCGAATCGACAACAGGTTCCCAGTTCTCAACCAACGTGTAGCGGGGCGTCCGTTGAACGATTTGGCTGCGGAAAAGAAGCTTTTCATCTTTAACTATGGCGAAATAGAAATGGATGGGGAGTTCATGCATCAGACGAACCGTGGCTTCGTAGTGGGTTCCCGCCTCCGACATCTCGGCGTAGCTCTCCTCCCCGTCCGTATTCAATAGCACCAGGTAAATGCTTTCCTCTTCGTAAAGAAGGACTTGGCGCACTTCGAAGAGACAGCGGATGCCGTCTCCCGGATGCAATGTCGAATCAACGAAGAGTGGATTTTGCTTTCCCATCACCACAACTCCTTGGCAAGGGTTCGATAAGCCTTGGCCGCCAAGTTTTGCGGGGCATAATCATGCACCGGAACGTGGTTATGATGAGCCTCCTCGACGGCGATGCTATCGGGAATGAATTGATTGAAAACTCGCAGTTGGAACTTCTCCTCAACTTCCCTGATCACTTCACGGGTGACCTTGCGGTCGCGAAACCGGGTGATGACCACCCCGCGCACACCCACGCGATAACCCAAACCCACCCGAATGTTGTGCAAGGTTTCAAGAATGAGCTCGATGCCCTTCAAAGAGAAATACTCCGGGCAGATTGGAATAATAATGTCCTTTGAAGCCATCAGGGCATTGATTGTCATCAAGCCCAGCGAAGGCGAGCAATCGATCAGGATGGCGTCATAGCGGCGCGTGACGGGCTCAATTTTTTTTCGCAAAACGGTCTCGCGCCCATAGTGCGCGGCCAACTGAAGGTCGATTCCGCTGAGGAGGATTTCGGCCGGAACAACGTCAAGGTTAAAACTATCAGAATGAACAATCACATCTTGGATCGCCGTTCCCCCCATCAAAACATCGTAAATGGTGTTATCGAATTCACGGTCGCCGAAAATCGCCTTGGTCGCGGAAGACTGCGGATCGAGATCGATCAGCAAAACTCGATGTCCAAATTGAGCCCAGCACGATGCCACATTGAGCGAAGTTGTGGTTTTCGCAACTCCGCCCTTTTGATTGATCACGGATACCACTCCCATGAATCGCCCCCTACTTCCGTGGCGTCTGCGGAGGTGCCGGAGGCACCGACTTGGGCAGAGCCGCCCACGCTGAATTTCTGACCTGAGTCCATCCTAATGAACCAGCACTTCGTCCCGCAAAGGTAATGAGGTCCCCTCTGACCAAGGTCGAGGTCCGAGCTGAAAGAACTACACGTTCTCCGCCAATGCGTGACGAATCGTGTAGCCTTCACATTGAAGGTTTGAAACTCTCATAAAATGCCACGCGGAATCGTTGTTCAGCTGATTATTATTTTAAACATCCTCGTCTATATCTTGTGGGTTTTTGCCGGGGATTCCGACAGCCGAATGCAATTCATGATGGACCATTTCCTGGTCAGCTGGGACTTGTTGGCTTCGGGCCACCTATGGACGCTTCTTGGTTCAGTTTTTTCTCACAATATGTTTTGGCATTTATTCATGAACATGTTCGTGCTCAATAGTTTCGGCACCATTGTCGAATTGAGGTTGGGTTCCGCCCGCTTTCTTCGCTTCTATCTGCTTGCCGGCATCGTCAGTTCCTTTTCTCACTCCTGGGTTTCGGCATGGCTTCTCCATCAGCCGGACCTCCCTGCGCTCGGCGCTTCGGGAGCCGTCTCGGCAGTCATCCTGCTCTTTTCGCTGATGTACCCCAAAGAAAAGATCCTCTTGTTGGGATTGATCCCCTTGCCGGCGATGTTTGCCGCATTTCTCTTCATCGGACTGGATATTTGGGGTCTTTCAGCTCAAGCGGAAGGGGGCGGCCTTCCCATCGGACATGGCGCCCACTTGGGTGGAGCCGCCACCGGCATCCTCTATTTTCTGGCCTTTCGTCGCGGCCTTCGTCCAAACAGATATTGAAAAAAAGCCCAAGGCGGTCCTAAGGGGTCTGCACAAAATAACTTGGACAGTTCAGCTTGGTCTTTTGAGTCAGCCCTTCGTTGCGACGCCCTCGACGTAGCACCGGGGCTACGCCTTCAGGCGCTGCGCCTCGGTCTGACTCAAAATCCACAGCGCAGAACTGCCCAAGTTATTTCGTCACGAGTCCTAATTGTTAAAAACAAAGGGAAAGCTGATTTCGATCGCTTCACTCGGCGGCGCCTTTGGAAATTCGACCGCTGAAATCACTTTGACCATGCATTCTTCAAGCGGCGTATCGATGAATTGGCTTTTGGGCCAGTTGGCATGAGCCCCGTTCGCTTTCCCCTGGTCGTCGATGACGAAGTCAATGACGACTTTCCCGAACTTCATCAATTTGGGTCGGCCGATCGTTTGGTTGTAACATTCGGCCACCTCAGAAATATGATCGTGAATCCGCAGACGAATCGTTTCGTGATCGGCTTCCTCTGTTTTTTGCGGAGTTCGACAGGAAGAGACTGAAACAACGGCGATCAAAAAGAGGCGGCCAAGGTTCTTCATTCTCATGCTGTGTCTAGAAGGCCGCGTTCAGCAGGGGGGCCACGGCAAAGGGACCGTTGCTATTGAAATTCAACAATCCGATTTGAATGCCATGAAGGTGATCCGCGAAATTCACCAAACCGATTTGAAAGCCATAGACATCTTCCGCTTTATTGTAAACGCTCACCTGCAAACCATAAACTTTGGTGTGAGCGGAAAGGTTGGCCAGCGGAGCCAGCTGAACGCCGACCACAGCGGACTCGGCTTCATTGATATTCAAGAGCGCGGCTTGAAGACCAAAGACATGGGTTTTATTTGTATTGTAGTTCGCCAGGCCCGCCAGCTGGAGCCCCAGGGCCGTCGTAGTCCCGTGGGTGATATTGAACATACCCGAGACCGCGACACCGGCGAAAGTGAGCTCCGTAATATTTCCCAAAAGTCCAAAGTCCAGCCCATAAATATCCCGCTGTTTCCCCCAAAGGAGGCTGGCTCGCACTCCGGTGACGGTAAAATCGTCGGGAGGAAATTCAATGGGTGGCAAAATGGACAAAGAAACTGGCGAAAAGGCCCCTTGGGCTGACATTGAACTGAACAGAATACCCAGGGCAAAGAGGCCAGTCGCTAACGATTGAATCGGGTTCACATGATCTTGATTTTTCATGATTCGATCTTAAAAGGCTTCCGCGCGATTGCAAAAAGCTTGGTGATAAAATCCAGCCTTTGGTCGAGAAGAATAAGACCTTCACTGATTTGCCTTTGCCCGGTTCTAATTACTTCGCAGTGAACCAAAGACGCAGGCGATCAAGACAATCAGAAGGATAGGGACAGCTGCGTATATGGCAAAGGGCAACATTTCCCGGGCGACATCAATTTCGTCGTTCTGAACGGATCTATTCATGAATCTTCCTTTGCTTTCAATTGGGCTGAGTGGTTGATCTTGTTATCTGCTGCATGTGCACACGAGCGCACGAGCTTCCATCACCTCAATATGTTGATTTATATCAAGATTAGTTGCCACTCAAATGAACACACGACGCGCAGGAAGATTCAGTCCCCCTGTGTACTGACGACCATTTGGCTGGATTTCTGAGGGGCAGGTAGCTTTTTGGTTGGTCGGACTCGCAGGGTGACGAGCACGCCATAGGGCTGGCCTCACAGGGATCAGGGTTACAGTGCAATTGGACGAAGGGCAGCACCCGAGATATCAGTAAGGTCCTTAACGGTAAAATTCAGATCATCCCCACCAAATAAACTCGAACCGCAATCAAAAGATTTGATTGGCGAGTTTTTGGCAAAGTCGATTGAAACGAAATCGCTATTGGGAACCACCGCTGCAACTTCCAGGTCAGCTCCCTTGGGTACAAACGTCTTACCGGAGGTGGCGGCGGAGTCGATCAAGAATTCGCAATATCGCCCCCGTTTGTTCATTTCGTCGAAATTCACTTGGTCGCCCCTCTGGAAATAAGCAATCCACTCCTTCGTGATTGCAATATCCCGTTCGACCCGAAAAACCGTGCCGACCGGGATATCCCGCAACATGGTTGACTCAGAAACATGCGGTTTAGCAAGATTTGCTGATTGAAAATTGGCGTTTCCAGCGGTCGCAGGATTCGAAACGACGATCATGAGCAACATGAGCACCAAGAAGAAAAGAAGGTTAGTTTTCATAGAATCCCCTCAAAGAAATGGTCAACCAAGTCACGTTACAATTTTTGCGTTAAAGTCGCAATGTGTTCTCCCCCAAAAGGTGTGGTGCATTCTTTCCAGGCATTATCAGCCGCCGTGTGCCAACCAAGAAACCGGGCGCCGCAAACTTAATTTTTTTGGGGGTGGATAGCTCTCTACGTAACCAACGCAAAGTACAAATGGCACCAGCTGAGTAATCCTATTTCGTTCTCGAAATGGCCAAATGGCGCGCAGGACGAGTCAGTCCCATCGGGCAGGGAAAGCTCTTCAGTCCCATTGCGCGCTGACGATGACCTGGCTGGTTTTCTGAGGAGTTGGCGGGTTCTCTGCCGTAACTTCGGGTGCGAACAGGGCGGATAGAGCGAAATATCCAAACGAAACCAAAATTAAAAACTGAGTGACTTGCGTGACGAACTTTTCTGTGACTATCTTTTCATTTTCCATTCACTACCCCCCTGACGGATGACTTCAAATGCCTGAACATTCCCTGGACTAACAACCAGAGGTAGCAAAAGGCAGACCCAGGCCAGGAGAATGTGAAAGGGGTCTCGTGCACATTTACCTGTGTAAGGGTTATACATTGTCTGTCAAAAAATACATGGTCCAGGCTGAGGACGGCGAGTTGACCGATATTAAATCGCACCGAAAATAGCGCCGAAAAAAGTTTTTTATTTCTGGACTTGGGGACAGTA
>PSRN01000198.1 GCA_003176075.1 Bdellovibrio sp. | reverse complement strand
CGGAAATTCAACGCCAGAAAGGCTCTGATCCGGGGCCTTGTCAGTTCGCTTGTGGAGCATGAACGCATCGCCACTACTGTTGAAAAGGCAAAGGAGCTTCGACGCCACATTGAACGGATGATCACCCTCGGGAAAAAGGAGAATCTGGCGACCCGGCGGGTGCTACTATCGAGGGTTCCAAAGAGGGAAACCGTGGAGAAAATTGTTAATGTTATTTCGCCGCGGTTTCAATCCAGGCCCGGCGGTTACACGCGAATCATCAAGATCGGCCGAAGGCCAGGTGATACGGCCGAGATGGCTTTCATTGAATTTGTTGACTATGATTTTAAGAAGGCCAAAGCGAAAAAGCCTTCTTCAGCGGGTGGGGCTGAGGCCAAAGGGGGCGAAGCGGGTCAAGCCAAGATCGCAGCATCATCTTCTGTCCAACACAAACAAAAGAGGGTTCAAGCTCGTTTGAGTGCGGCACATAAGAAGTCAGTACGTAAGATGCGAAGTAAATCACGGGCTGAAAATCGAATTTCGTAATTGAATTTCATGATCGAATTCAAACATGATCGATTTTGAATAAGACCTTCGTGTTCAGGGGCTAGGGTCGGGATGTCATCTTCACTTAAAGCTTTTCTCTTGAGTCTCATTGTTGGCATCGGCTTTGTCTGGGTATTCATCGTTTGGCGTTCTCGAACGCTGACGGGAGAAGCCGAACACCATTTGAGTTTTATCGAGCAGCTGGAAAAATCCGGTATTCCAGATCTTCAATTGGAAGATATCGCTGGCCATGCATTCAAGACCGGAGACATGAAGCACAAAGTTCTTTTAATTAACTTTTGGGCTTCATTCTGTGCCCCTTGTCTGGAGGAATTTCCTTCGATGCTCAAACTCCTCAAAGAGATGGACGGTCAAATGGAATTGTTGGCCATCAGCCAGGACACTTCGGTGGAGGAAATTCGCGCGTTTCTAAAATCTTTTCCTGAGGCGAACGATCCTAAAGTGCACATTGTTTTGGACAAAGACAGAAAACTTGCCCAGCAATTTGGAGTGGACCGTCTTCCAGAGTCCTTTCTGGCCGGTTCTGGCGGGAAGTTGGCGAAAAAGATCATCGGGTCAATTCATTGGTATACGCCCGATTCCATAAAATACGTTCGATCATTGAGTGCCGCGAAATAATGACATCGGAATAATCACCCGCCGCCCACGCTCGACATCGGATGGGGTGATGAAAGATACGTTCTTTCGCTTGGCCCTAATTGGGATTCGGGGGTTGATGCGTGGATGTCCAGTCAGCTTCTCTCGGATAAGACTATAAAGGACCCGCAACTGATTCATTAAGTAAACAGTGGACGTTGCCGCCCACCGCTCCTCGCGGAACCGTACGTGCGCAATTGTGCAAGTTACGCATGCGGCTCCCCATTTTGTGATTATCTACTCAACCTTATTCTGATGTGCTGTGAAACAGCTCGTTCCACGCCCTCCGCGGACACTGAAATAGAGCCGCGGATGATCAGCCCAGCAAGGCTTGCCTGTTTGGTCCGTTCTGGGAGTCACTTCTAATCTTCATGCCAGAAACGGTGGACTCAGTGACTCAATTTGAGACGCCAAAATAAGTCCCTGTAAAGTCAGTTCACTGCTTTCCTTTAAGATTTGTAATTCGAAGTTTGTCGGGCGGAAGTTTATTTTTGAAACATGGGGAGTGCGGGTCCTATTCACGGTAGCTGACCAACTTGATCAACAGTTGGACTGCGGGGGAAAGTATGAAGCTGCGTCGAATGGTCGTTTGCCTTAGTGTTCTTGGAAGCTTTCCGATCCTTTTCATCAATTGCCAAAAGACATTCACGACGAGCGACGTCGGCTCTTTGTCGGGTGCAAATGGCCTGGCCAGCGGCGCCGCATTGAAGTCAGCGGGTCCTTTTGTTTGCTCGGATCCGACAGCCAATGCAGTTGCTTACATGCAGCGGCTTTCGAAAATGCAATATGTAAATACCTTAACTACGTTGTTTGGTACGACGGCCGTGGCGAGCGCAGCGACCAATTTGGCCAACCTTCAAAATGACATGGCCATTGAGCAGCCAACCCAATTTTCTGTCAACTATGTCCAGCAGCAAATCGACACGTTTTTGGCTATTTCCGATCAAATGGCCGCTTCGTTTCTCTCCGACACCAACCAACAAATGGCTCTTGGTGGATCATGTCTGATCGCAGCCACACTCACCAATTCCTGCCTGCAGAATTTCGCGAAGTCCTTTGGCGCGCAGGTGTGGAGGAGGCCGATCACGTCCACTGAGCTAACGACAATGACCACCATTATGAGCGCAGGAACCTCCAAAACAGATCAGCTCACCGCCTTGTTCGAATATCTGTTGAATTCACAAAATTTCTTGTATCGAGTCGAATTGGGCGTCTCGGGAGACGGCAGTGCAAGCAATCCATTACAGCTCTCATCCTATGAAGTGGCGAATCGACTTTCATACCTGATTACCGATAACATGCCCGATTCAACCCTTTTTCAGTTGGCCGCTTCCAACCAGCTGACAAATCTGGCGACCGTCGCGCAGCAGGTGGACCGGTTGCTGCAAACGGATCTTGCGAAGACTAAGTTTGGAACTTTTGTGCAGTATTGGTTGTACATGAATCCTTCAACGGTTCATGGAATTCAGCCCTTTCCTACGGGACCGGCGACCTTCGTTGGTTCAATTGATCCGACAGGACTGCAAGATGAAGTGATTCGAGAAGCCAAGGAATTCGCCGGCTATATGGCCTTCGAGCAAAATGGCAGTTACCGCGATTTGATGACATCAAACCTTTCCTTCGCAAGGACCGCCGCCTTGGCTTCAATCTACGGCCATCCTGTCGTGACATCTTCCACTCCCGCGGTCATGGCGAATGGGCGTCAGGGATTGTTGATGCGTCCAATTTTTCTGGCTGCCCCGACTTGGCAAACTCGGCCCATTCATCGGGGTGCTCGCATGCGGGCGCGGGTCTTTTGCGAGGACCCCACTCCGCCAGCGATCAATGTGACCCTGCAGGGGCCAGACATCACGACAACGCAAATGATACAGACCCATTCGACTCGCGAGCGGTATGATTTAAAGACGGCGGGCGCCGCGTGCGTTGGATGTCACTCCATCATCAATCCGTATGGAGATCTGTTTGAGGGATTTGATGCCTTTGGAAGATTTCGCACGGTGGAAACGGATTACAACGCTGACGGATCAGTCCTCGCCACGCATCCCCTGAGTCTCGCGGCAAATTTGCAGACCGCGGATGATGGGACTCTCAGCGAAGCGACACCTGCCGGTTTCGTTTCCGATCTTGCCGCTGGAACAGACGGGCCCGCATGCTTTTCCCGCCATCTTTTTCGTTTCTATGAACTGACTTTTGAAGCTGCTGAAAACAATTGCGCGCTCGCCTCTGTTTTCAGTTCTTTAACATCGTCGACTGGAAGCATTTTGTCCGCACTGAAACAGACGTTTGCCAACCCAAGTTTTTTGATGAAGCGAACGAACTAGAGGGGAAACATCGAACTAGAGGGGAAACATCAATGAGAGGCATTTTGCGACGAAGAGACTTTTTGAAGAGCCTTGGCGCTGGATCAATATTGTTACCAACCTTGCCGTCGTTACTGCTGAAGCCCGAGTCAGCTTTCTCGGCCGCTGGCAAGCCGCCAATTCGAGTGGCATTCATTTGGGGATTCAACGGAGTTGTCGATTCAGTTTTTTGGCCCGCCGCCGCGCCGACCAACCAAGTGGCCCCGGGTGTCTATGCGACACCCCTCTCTTCCATTCAGGGAAGCATTTCACCCATCATAAATTCAAGTTTTGATGCCGTTCGGCCGAAATTTTCTTTGATCCGCGGCTTGGGCCTTCCCCTGTCGCCTTACGGTGCCGACAATATTGTTCATGAGGCCGTTTCTGTGTTGGCACTTTCGTTAATTAACAGCAACGATGACTCAGAAGGCTTCGATGGGCCCCACGTCGGCAGCACCATGGACAATATCTTTCAGTACTCGAGTTCGTTTTACCCCACGGTTCCCACCTTAGCGGCGCTGCGGATTGCCGGTGGCGATCCCAAATGGTCTGTCTCATTTTGGCGACCCAACGGGGGCACGCAACCGCCTTACAACCAGGTTCAAACAAACCAGTTCAGTTCTGATAATCCGAGCAAAGTTTTTTCGTCTCTATTCCCGAACATCGCCAGTTCTGGATCCACGGCCAAAGCGACGCCCACTCCGTCAGCCCAAGCGGCCTACCGAACGCAAGTCTTCAACAGCCTGCTCGCCGATTTTACCAACCTGTCAAAATCTCCCGCACTTTCTTCTTCGGATCAACAGCGCTTGCAGAGCCATGCTGACATGCTCAGCAACTTGCAAACTCGCCTCACAGCAAGCGCCACGGGAACGACGTTGGGCAGCTCCGGAGCCGGATGTAAGCCCACGAGCCCGGCGAGTGGATCTAATGTGGCGCAAAAATATGACGCGAATTTCGCTTCAATTGCAATGGCGTTTGCTTGCGACACCACTCGGTTGGCGTTCTACACGATCGATAATTTCGATGACAACGGGTCGGTGAGTTGGGATGACGATCACAACAATTCTCATTCAGATTTTTCTCAGACCAGTGTCCAAAATAACTGCGCGAATTGGCGCGGTTGGCAAGCCACGCGGGTTGCAAATTTCCTTAAACAACTCGACTCGATCACGGACATCGATGGGACCTCGACTTTGCTGGACAATACAATCGTCATTTGGGTTAACCAACACGGCGGTTGCCACAACATTACAAATTATCCCGTACTTATCGGTGGCAAGGCGGGCGGCCAATTCAATACCGGAAACTATTACGATTACCGCCTGCGGACGAAAGGGACTCCGGGCGATCGTAGCGTCGGTTATCCATTGACCAGCCTGTGGATGGCCATCATGCGCGCGGCAGGCATTCCAGCGTCGGAATACCTTGTTCAAGGTGAAAGTAATGCGTACGGGCAGGACATCACAAAGGACGATTTTACTTCGCAGTACGGACCCAATTTGGCCACGATGAGACAGCAACTGCTCCCGTATTTTTATACCGGGCCAGCTTAGTGGTTCACAGGGCCTCTTTGCTTTCGTCCTGGATCTGTAACCACCGCTCGCGAGTGATCGCAAAATGAACTGTGTCGACCCATCTATCGTTCACACGACGAAGCCCCCGATCGAACTCGACGAAACCATTGCGTTTCAAAACAGATTGGGAACGCGCGTTCGCAAGAATTGTTTTGGCGTAAACTCCTTCCATGCTCATCTCTTCCATGGCTGCGCGAACGAGGGCCCGGGCGATTTCTGTGCCATATCCATCGCCCCAAAAATCAGGATGCACAATATACCCTATCTCAAGCCATTTCCTACTGCTCGGATGGACAGGCGGCCTATTTCGTTTTTTCCATCAAACTTTAAGAGCTGGGCAAGACCGATGATGATTTCACGACCTGTCGATACATCATTTGCGATGACGACCAGATTTACCTTTCCTTTGTTAGCTTTGGAGGATCCGCGCTTAAGCGTATCCCTGATCTCCGACTCCTTTGGAAGTTGACTGAGCATTGGGTTCACCCGCGGGTCAACCATAATATCGACCACACGATCCAATTCGTTCGCGCTAGTGACATCGATAACTCTTAAGGTGAGCCTTTTTGATCGGATCGAAAATGACTTCTGGAATGATTTTTGAAATAACTTTCGAAATACATTTTGAAACGTCTCCTGAAATGACTGAGAGGCGGAGGACCCAATATCACCGCGGTCCAGGAAGATTTCAGCACATGAGCGCACTCGCCCAGGAGCCTCGGGATCTGTCTGATCATTGGCTTTTACCAAAGGCAGGAGTAAAAACGTTAAGGTGAGTCCCAGAAGGCTAAATCTAAAAATTTTTCGCACTGATTCGAGCTCCAGTTCTTCCTCAGTGTCGCAATTCAATTTCAATACTTATTTGATTCTCTTCAGCGATGTCCATGAGGCAGGATGTAATCACTTGATTTGCATTTCTGACAACAATTTTGTTTCCCTGATCTCTCGCTATCGGAATAACTATCTCATCACCAAAAGACGAACCCATAGATTCAACACCCTCAAAATCAAGTCCCGCTGGGTGCACGAGTTTTTCCGCCAGTGTGCCGTAGATGGTCTTACCGTACTCTCTTCCCGTCAAGACCGAACCAAATTCTTTCAGCGCAAAGAAAGTCATAGTCCCAACCTCTTTATTTCATTTCTTAGAAACGTATCAGCCTCGCTTCTGGGTATTGGTTTAAAGGTATTATCAATCAGGACAAGGCCATATCTGGTGCCTGGGGCAGTTGAAATTGGAATCCGTTTCTCAATATGCGGATTGTTATTTTCTCTAAAATCCATCAAGAACGCGAGATCGTTACTCGCGACAATGAAATAAGCATTGTTGCCTTTCGCAATTTTCACAACGTCCGTTAAACCTTTTCCGCGGCCGTACTCTTTTGCCCAAGAAGATACGTTCGGACGAAAAGCTTCAACAAGCGCCCGCTCATCCGTTAATTTCTTGTGCTCCGATTGGGATTTAAGAGAATTTTGTATTCCGATCCCGGTGTCCGCAATTCCAACGATAACACAATTGGAGGAGTCGCTGACAAATCGTGTGGCCAATACATAGCAAATTCTGTCTCCCTGTAGCTGGCTCGAGTGAGTTAGTGCGTTGTCGGCAAGTTCACCTAGAATCCATGAAATATATTGGCCGACTGCCGTTGAAAAGCCTTGTTGCTTAAGCAAAACGTTTAGCTTTTCAGCGACGGGCCGCTCGCTTCCCTTCATTCGTATAGGAACAATTGGCAAAAGTGTTTCTGGGTTAATGTAATTCACAGTTGCTAGTGCGCTTCGGTCCCATTCGAGATTCTTGCAGAACCGACCAACCTCGTCGAAAAAATTAATCGAGTGGAGGTATTTGCAGGCTATTGCATCGTCCACTAATAGCTTGATTTTTGTGCCATCTCGTCCTTTTGCGATGATCGTTGTCAAAAGGGAGAGCACGCCATAAGGGTCAAGCAATTCGATATTCCTCAGATCGAAAACGTTCGGTTTTATTTCAATTGATCGAACGGTTTTGTCAGAAAAAACTTCGAATCGCGTTTTCGGCAGCGTTGCTGTGGGGGGTGCCGCTGGCGCCTCCGAATTTAGATCGTATCCGCCATGAAGAATCCGGAGTAAGTCGCCTTTCTTAAAGCGTGGCCGCTTGCCCACTATTATCTCTGGTAGATTTTGGTCCTTCCTAATTTTGTTAAAGGTTGGCCTCGACACTTTTAAAAGGGCTGCAGCTTGTTGAATTGAAAGCAGCTCATTGTCCATCGAGTAAACCTACTCCTTGTTTCCAAGGAGTAAGCTCCTCACAGAACCCGCCGTGCGGATTTCCCGCAACGGGCTCTTCAGTTTTTGATTCGGTTTAACCATCATACTCAGCATCGTCCTAATCCCTTTCAATCTTTGGATCGCTCCGCACTAAACCTATCCGCTCTCGTCTGCATAGCCCCGTGGTGGCAGCTGTACCTCTTTTGCTCCAGTGCTGCGCCTGGAAGAAGTGCAGAAAGTGCGGTCCAAACCCTGTCGCCCCCTTTGCTCCGCAGACATTACTCCGCTTCGACGCTAATATAAGGCGATCTGACTTCCTTCCGGGGAATTGTACTGTCTTGGGTTTATCCCTTGAACAGTTACTCCGTATCCCTTCAACCCCGAAGGATCTCCTGGGTTCCCCAGCGAACTTTGCTCACATGCAGCGCCCTTGGACCCCGGTGAGTCTTTTCGCCAGCTTTGACTTCGCCTGGTTACTCGGTGTTGCCTTCGCGACGGTGCTTTCGCACTCTTCGTCTTATACAGTCTCGGCACTCACATTCTTAACATGACGAGGCTCGACAGCTTCACTTACGTTGCGGCCTGTGAGCTTTCTGTCTACGCTTCACTCCGGTCATTACTTCCCGGCTTGCAAGACTCGATACAAGGCTCCTTCTAAGGGACTACCTTGGTTGGACTATCTGTGCCTCCCGGCAGAGACCTCCGCCAAGCTCGCTGGAGCTTGCCCCAGCGCACATATCTCAATTTTACAATATTTTATGTGTTTTGACAAAATTTTACGTATTTTGTCAATATTTCATAGATTTACGAATTTTATCAATTATTGTCAATATTTTCAGAATTTTTATGATTTGTCGACTTAGGTCCAGTCAGCTTGCGGTCAAATGCTCTATATCGATTTCTATAACGAAGTCGCCACGCCGGCCCCCCGAGTGGATGGCGCAAACGTATTTCAAACTGGATTCAAAAAATTTGCCCAGATCGGAAGCTCATTTTCCAGCCCCGTGGGTCAGCCTGGCTGGTGACGATCACGGAGCCTTTGCGGTGCCGATCTTCGAGAAGATCAACCAGCACATTAGCTTCCTCGTGCGTGTAGTTGCGTAGGCCAAAGTCATCGAGGATCAATGCACCGACGGCAGAGAGGCGTTTGATGTAGGGCAGATATTTGCCCGCCGCCCTTGCAGCGTGAACTTCTTCAAAGAGGAAGTTTACGGGCAAGAACAGGGTCGAGATGTTGTCGGCACAAAGCCTGCGGCCAAGAGCGACGGCAAGATGGGTTTTGCCCTCGCCGGTCTTACCCAGGATCAAGAGATTTTCATTCGATTGGACAAAGGCATGCGAACTGAGTTCGCGCAGCTTTGTCTTAGTCAGTCCACGGTCAAACGTTTGATCCCAGTCTTCGAGGTCAGCGTTGATGCGGAACTTCGCTCGTGTCGTCATTGCCTTGGCGACGCGCTCTTTTCGCTGCAGGACCTCGTCTTCGAGCAGCAGCTTTAAAAACTCGAGATGGTTAAGCCCCTGGCCGGCGGCCTGGTGAGCGCGCTTTTCAAAGTTGGCATGCACGCCGAACAATCGCAAACTGTGCGCTGCGGATTTCAGTTGGTCATTGATCATTTTAGGTCTCCTCTGTTTTTGGGTTGTGTAGATACATTGAACTGGCTTCCCGTCTCGGTGCGCTTGACGCGAGACTCGGACGGTTACCATTTTTATCAAAATATTCGGCCGTTGCCTGGATGTAAGGGAACTGCAGTTTGCCGTAAGTCAGCCCCATTTTTGCGGCATGTTCGAGCCCCTCACGGCTTACCCTGGCTGTCTGATGGAGACGCAAAATCCCTTGAGCTCGGCGCAAATACTTTAGCGGATAGCTCCCACTGGTCGTGCAAGATTTTTCGTGTCCGGGTTAATTTTTATTGCACAAGCTCCAGGTGCGTCATCGCAGCTTGAAGA
>PSRN01000085.1 GCA_003176075.1 Bdellovibrio sp. | reverse complement strand
TCCGGGCGTTCTTTCCCATCTGGTCATTCCTTTCCATCCGGGCGTTCTTTCCCATCTGGTCATTCCTTTCCATCGGTCGTCTCCTCCGGCGGCCCTTGCGGGGTCTGATGGACCACCAGGTCGATCCGGAAAACGGTTCCATGGGGCGTTTGATTCTCAAATTCAACACTGCCGCCGTGAAGTTCTACAATGGTCTTCACAATGGAGAGCCCCAGCCCTGTTCCTCCCGTGGGGCTGCCCGGAACCCGGTAGAATTTTTCAAAGATATGTGGAACCGACTCTTCCGGAATGCCGGGTCCCTCATCTTGAACCTCAATGGAAAACCCGTCCTTCGCTTTCTTCAGCCGAACCTTGATCCCCGAACCCGGCGGTGAATACATCGCCGCGTTCACCAATAGGTTGGTAATCGCATGCTCCATCAGGCGAACGTCGATACGCGCCAGGGGAATCTCACCCAACGGCTCGACCTCCACGCGATGCTTCATCAAGGTTTTCTCATTTTTCTTCACCGACACATGAACGAGATCATTCAAATCATGCCATTCCAGCTTCAGCGCCAGAACTCCTGAGTTCAGCCTCCCCATGTCCAGCAGGTTTTCTATCACCCGGTTCAGCCGGTCTCCCGCCTCGTGCAGATGGGCTCCGATCTCTTTAAGGTCCTCCGCTCCCTGGGCATGCTCAAGGGCCGCGGCCGAGCCCAGAATGGTTGTCAGAGGCGTTTTCATTTCGTGGGAAATTGAATTCAACAGGGTTTGATGGAGTTTCTCCGCGTCCAGTAAGCGCTTGGCCTCCGCGATTCTCTTCGCCATGAAATGCCGCTCGATGGCCAGGCCCAATTGACTGGCAATTGAACGCAAAAGGATTCGTTTGTCCAGGTCAAGCTTCCTTGCCTTGTTGTGAGGCTGAAAGACAAAAACCCCCACCGATTCCCGGCCGCCCTTCAAGGGAACAAAAAGGGAGTTGGCTTCCGCCAAGGTGTCGGTGGACCAGCCAGCGCTCTTGAGGTGCTCGTAACTCCACTGAGCGACGGCTTGATCCTTTTCACTCAACACCGGCGAGTAACTTTTTTCTTCGTTGAACGCCAGTTTACCCTCCACCGTCTTCAAAAGGACGCCGCAAGTGGCGCCCAAAAGGTCCCCCACCCGATCGGCCACCTTCTTAAGAAATTCGGATTTCTCCTGGGCGCCGGCGATATCCTGCAGGCTTTCAAAAAGGACGTTCGTTCTTTCTTCGCGGTCCCTGATCAATCGCTCGTGAAAGCGGATCCGGTGGGTCAAAAACCCGGTGATCAGGGCCACGCCAAAAAAGGTGAGCACCATCAGGACATCGTCCGCATTGTTGATCAGCAAGGTCATCTTCGGCGGAATGAAAAAGTAATCCCAAACAAAAGCGCTGAGGGTCGCCGCGAAAATCACGGCCCCGATGGAGCCAAAGAGGCCCACCGCGATGACAATCAAAAGGTAAAAGAACCCCACAGGCCGGTAACCGATGAGGTCCTCAACCGCCCAGCCGATCAACCCCACGGCGATATTGAGTCCCACGGCTGTCCAATACTTCATGGGTCCCGTTTTTGAACGGTAATAACTCAACTCATCGTAAAGTTTGGGCCGTATCAGAGCTGTGCCTTCTTGCCGAATGACGTGAATATCGACTTCCAACGTCTCGTTGACAAGACGCTGAAGCAGGTTTCCCCTTTCGAAGAACTGACGGAACCACCGCCGCGTCGGCCGCCCGACCACGACCTGAGTCACGTTCTTTTGACGGCAAATTCGCCGAACCGCGGTCGGAACGTCGGTATCGATCGTGGTAATGACCTCCGCCTTGAGGTCGCTCGCCAGCTTCAGATTCTTCACCAATTGGGCTTGGTCCTGATCATTGAGCACAAGACCGGTGTCGACGTGAAGGACCACCCATGGGGCTTCCAGGTTGTAAGCCAGACGCCGGGTCGCGCGGATCAATTTTTCGGAGTAAGGACTGTGGCTGATGCAAACGAGAAGACGCTCGTTGGTCTGCCATGGCGCCAGTTGGGTGCGCACACTGACCAGGCGCTGCAGATCCTGGTCGACCCGTTCAGCGGTCATCCGCAAGGCGATTTCCCTGAGCGCAGTGAGTTTGTCCTCGCGGAAAAAATTCTGCGCCGCCCGTTCGGCCTGGTCACCCAAATAAACTTTTCCTTCCTTGAGGCGCTTGAGCAGTTCAGTCGGCGCGATATCGACAAGTTCGACCAGGGCGGCCCGCTCCAGCACACTGTCGGGCACGGTTTCGCGTATGGGAATCCCCGTGATCGCCTCGACCGAATCCTTACGGCTCTCCAGGTGCTGCACATTCAACGCCGTGTAGACGCCGATGCCCGCTTCAAGAATTTCAAGAACATCCTGGTAACGCTTTTCATGCCGGCTTCCCGGCGCATTGGTGTGGGCCAGTTCATCGACAACCACCAGATCGGGCCGTCTTCGCAGCACCGCCTCGAGGTCGAGCTCGTCGACCTGCGTTCCGCGATAATCTGATTTCTTACGCGGCAAAACCTCAAGACCCTCAAGCAGCTCAGCGGTCTCCCGGCGGTTGTGGGTTTCCACCACGCCGATGACCACATCAAATCCTTCCCGCGCTTTTTGATGAGCCGCCTTGAGCATGGCGTAGGTCTTTCCCACGCCGGCCGACATGCCGAGAAACACCCGGAGTTCACCGCCGCTACTCTGGGTTTCCTTCTGAGTGATGGCCGCTAAAAGGTCGTCAGGGTTGGGTCTTTGATCAGTTGAATCCAGCCTCGCCTCCTTCTATGACTACCGGTATTCTTACCGATACGACTACCGAAGTGATGGTCTTGCTGAAAACTCTACAAATCAGGAGATATTGATGACAAGCTCAAGTGTCTCATTGCGACGAACTTTCTATGCGTGACGGCCTACTTCTTGCCCTGCGCCTCATCCAGCGCCAGGTCCAAAACCAGCACGTTCACCGTTGATTCGCCGAGAATGCCAATTTGGCGGCGCTCCCGCACACTCTCAATCAGCCGCCGAACTTCCTCCAGCGCAAGCGACCGCGTTCTCGCCACCCGCTGGGCTTGGTATTCGGCCGCCTCGGGGCTGATGTGCGGGTCAAGACCGCTTCCGGAAGCAAAAAGCAAATCCTGCGGCGGTTCGCCCGTTTGTTCCGGATGAGCGGCCTTCAGCTTTAGCCGCCTTTCCTCGACCGCCTTTTTAAGATCCTGGCTGGCCAAGCCGAGGTTGGAACCCCCCGAAGGCAGCGGGTTGAAATCGATCGCCGAAGGGCGCGGCCAAAAATATTCAGGCCGGGAAAACTTCTGCGCGATCAAGATCGACCCCACCGCTTGCCCTTGCCGAGTCACGAATTCACCCCCCGCTTGGTGCGGGAACACCAAAACGGAAATTGCGGTCATCGCCAAGGGATAGAGGAGCCCCAGCAGAACCGCGAACACCACGCTTATTCTTAATGATATCACCAGATTTTTCATTCAGATCTCCTCATCCCATCCCAATTCATCTCATCTCATTTCATTTCATCTTATCTCATCTCAAATCATTCCCGCGGCGGTGATCAGGACATCAATCAACTTGATGCCGATAAAAGGCACGATGACTCCGCCCAAACCGTAGATCAGCAGATTGCGCCGCAAAACGGCGCTTGAGCCCTCCGCCCGATAAGCCACGCCCTTCAGAGCCAGCGGGATCAACGCGACGATGATCAAAGCATTGAAGATGACCGCGCTCAAAATCGCGCTTTGCGGTGATTGCAGTCCCATCACATTCAAGACCGCCATGGGCCCCTCTGGCGACCCTTGCGAAATATAGAGAGTGCAAAAAAGCGCCGGCAAAATGGCAAAATACTTGGCGACGTCATTGGCGATACTGAAAGTCGTTAAACTTCCCCGGGTCATCAGGAGCTGCTTTCCGATTTCAACTATCTCAATCAACTTGGTGGGATTGGAGTCCAGATCAACCATATTTCCGGCTTCGCGCGCCGCTTGAGTGCCGGTGTTCATGGCCACCCCGACGTCGGCTTGCGCCAGCGCCGGAGCATCGTTGGTCCCATCGCCCGTCATGGCGACAAGATGTCCTTTTGCTTGCTCATCCCTGATCCGCTTGAGTTTGGTTTCAGGCGTCGCTTGCGCCATGAAATCGTCAACCCCGGCTTCCGCCGCGATGGCGGCCGCCGTGAGCGGATTATCCCCTGTGATCATCACCGTTCGAATGCCCATTTTCCGCAGCTCCGCGAACCGCTCGCGGATACCGCCTTTGACAATGTCCTTGAGCTGAACGACGCCCAAAATATCGCGATTTTCGGCGACCACGAGAGGCGTGCCGCCACTCTTAGCGACCTCGTCCACCTTCGACTGAAGATCCTTGGGAATTGCTCCGCCCAGCTTGCGCACATAACTTTCAATGGAGTCGGCGGCGCCCTTGCGGACGACCCGAGGCTCGGCCACCGCCGCGTCGACAATATCCACCCCGCTCATCCGGGTATGGGCTGAAAAGGCCAGAAACTTCGCCTTCTCCGGCTGAAGACCTTCGGCCCGAAGCCCAAAGCGATCCTTCGCCAGGACGACAATCGAGCGGCCTTCCGGCGTTTCATCGGCCAGCGAAGCCAATTGCGCCGCTTTTGCCAAGCGCTCCATAGTGACCCCTTTGACCGGTATAAAGTTGGTCGCCATGCGGTTCCCCAAGGTGATGGTCCCCGTCTTGTCGAGCAACAGAACGTCAATGTCCCCTGCGGCCTCCACCGCGCGTCCGCTGGTGGCGATGACATTGCGGCGAATGAGGCGATCCATGCCGCTGATGCCGATGGCGCTGAGAAGTCCACCGATGGTGGTCGGAATCAAGCAGACGAGGAGAGCTATAAGCACAGGCACGGTGACAATGGAACCAAGATCCTGGCCCGCCGCCGCGGCACTATAATCGGAAAAAGGTTTCAACGTCGCAACGGCCAAAAGAAAAATAATCGTCAGGCCTGAAAGCACGATGCTCAAGGCAATTTCATTGGGCGTCTTTTGGCGGGTGGCCCCTTCAACCAGGGCAATCATGCGATCGAGAAAGCTATGCCCCTTCTCCGCCGTGATGCGAACGAGAATCCGGTCGCTGATGACCCGTGTCCCTCCCGTAACGGCACTGCGATCGCCGCCCGACTCGCGAATCACTGGAGCCGACTCTCCAGTGATCGCCGACTCGTCCACACTGGCAATCCCCTCAATGACTTCGCCATCTCCGGGGATCAAATCGCCGGCATCGCAAATCACCACATCCCCTTTGCGAAGGTCGCTGGCGCTCACTTTGGTTTCATAGCCATTGAGAACTTTTCTCGCCTGGGTTGAACTTCTGGTCTTTTTCAGTGCGGCCGCTTGAGCCTTGCCACGGCCCTCAGCGATCGCTTCGGCGAAATTGGCGAATAAAACGGTGAACCAAAGCCAGCAAGCGATCTGCAACTCAAAAATTCTCGACCCCTGGCCAATGCCAAAGACCGCGTAGACGGTCGTCAGCACCGCGCCCACTAAAGTTACGAACATCACGGGATTTCTCATCTGCGTGACGGGGTGAAGCTTCCGAACCGAGTCGAGAAGAGCCGCGACGAGAATGCCTTGATTGAGAAATCCCGATTTTTCTTTTTTTGACATAACAACCTCTGACCAAAGTCTTTGAGCGTGTTTGAAAAATAATGCCTACTGCGGTTTTGGCTCACATTGCCCTTAAAACGTTTGCCCTTTGATCATCATCAAATGTTCCACGATCGGGCCCAATGAAAGGCCTGGCAGGAAAGTCAAAGCACCGACAATTAGAATCACACTCACCAGCAACAAGGCAAAAAGACCGGTGTCTGTCTCAAAGGTTCCGGCGGAGGGTGGCGAGTATTTCTTTTGCGCCAGACTCCCGGCAATGGCAAAAACCGGAACAATAATGGCAAATCGGCCCAGCAGCATGGCGAGGGCCAGCATCAAGTTGTAATAAACAGTATTCGCGTTCAACCCGGCGAAGGCACTCCCGTTGTTGGCGGCGGCCGAAGTGAAGGCATACAGAATCTCAGAAAATCCGTGGGGCCCCTTATTGCCCAAGCTGGCAAGGGCCGCCGGCAAAACGGCCGAAATTCCCGTGCCCAACAATATTGTCGCGCAGGGTGCAAGAATGGCGATAATCACCATTGTCATCTCCTTGGCTTCAATTTTCTTGCCAAGGTATTCAGGCGTCCGGCCGACCATGAGACCGGCGATAAAGACCGTCAAAAGAACAAAAAGAAGCATGCCGTAGAGGCCGGCGCCCACACCGCCAAAAATGATTTCCCCCAGCATCATGTTCAGCATGGCGACGCCGCCCGACAACGGTGACAACGAGGCGTGCATGGCATTGACCGCCCCGCAGGAAGCCGAAGTGGTGATGGTCGAGAAAAAGACGCTGTTGAATACCCCGAAACGCGCTTCTTTTCCCTCCATAATTCCGGGCAAACCAAAGACGGGATTCTTGGCGTACTCAGAAACCAGCGACAGGAGGGTTAGCCCGACAAACACCGCCAGCATGGTGCCGAAGATCACCCATCCGTGCCGGCGATTCTTGGTCATCACGCCGTAGGTGTAAGTGAGAGCCGCTCCAATGGAAAAAATGGAAAGAATCTGCACAAAATTCGCAAGCGGCGTGGGATTTTCAAAAGGATGAGCGGCATTGGCATTGAAAAAACCGCCGCCGTTAGTCCCCAGCATCTTGATCGCCACTTGCGAGGCCGCCGGCCCCAGGGGGATGCTTTGTTTCACCCCTTCCAGCGTCACCACGTCAACATAGGAGCTCAGCGTTTGCACCACTCCCTGACTGACGAGAAAAAGCGTGTAGACCACCGAAATGGGCAAAAGAATGTAGACAATACATCTCGTTAAATCGACCCAAAAATTGCCGATCGTTGAGCTTGATCGCCGCGCGATTCCCCGAGTCAGCGCGATCGCCACGACGATTCCGCAAGCCGCGCTTAAAAAGTTTTGCACCGCCAGCCCCAACATTTGCGTCAAATAACTCATGGTCACTTCACCGGAGTAGCCTTGCCAATTGGTGTTGGTGATAAAGCTCACCGCGGTATTGAGGGCGGAGTGCCAGGACACATTGGGAAGATTTTGTGGATTGAGCGGCAGCCCGGCCTGCACCATTTGCAAGACCAATAGAACGAAAAATCCCACGAGATGAAAGATCATGAAAGCCCACGCATAGGATTTCCAATCCATCTCTTCTTTTGGCGCAATGCCAGAGAGTCGGTAGACCAAGGTCTCCAGCCAACCCAAGGGTTTGTGGAGGCGGGTTTTCTCACCATCGAAGACTCTCGCCATGAATCGTCCCAACGGCGGAGTGATGCCAATCAAGATCGCGACATATAAGATAAATTGAAGACCATCGTTGATGGACATGCTTTCCTCCTCGTTTAAAATCTTTCCGGATAGATCAACGCGAAGGTGAGATAAGCAAGGAGCGCAAAAGAGACGACTCCCGCGATAACAAATTCCATCACTTCCTCCGTTACCAGCCCGGTGGAAAAACACCCGTGGCGGCATCAAAGCCCACGCTTCTGACTGGAAGAGTTTTTCACCGTTCTGCTTTTGGCCACCATTATGTGAGAGGTAACGTAAAAAAGCTGTAAAAAAAATCACAGCCCATCCAAGTCGTTCATCCGGTAAATTCCTAATTTACCGGACGGAGCACTAAGTCAGTGCCTTCTGCACCTCCACAGAAGCCTAGCTAGATCACTTTTTCTTGGATTCTTTGGCCGAAACGGCCGCGGCGGTCATGGTGTACTCCACCGTAACCTTTGAGCCCACTTTGAGATTCCCGGTGACTTTGGTCGACGGTTCACGGGCAATTTCCCACTTCTCTTTTCCTTTTTGCACAACGATGGTGGAATCCGTAACCGACAGAACGGGACCCGTGACTTGGTAAGTCTTGCCGGCCCAGCTGGCTGAACATGCCATCAATCCGGCGGCAACGATGAGTGCTCTCAATTGCAGTCTTGTCTGAAGTGTCGTCATGAGTGTGGTCATTTTTTTTCCTTTCGGTTTGTGAAGGCCACCGTTTTGATGGCCATGATCTTGAATCAGAGCTAGCGATTTAGCCAACAATCGTCAAGCAAGGCTCTTGATCCTCGCCGAACGCAGCCTTGATCGGAACTTCAGAAGTGGCACTTCCAAAAACTGATAAGAACACCACGCTAAAAAGCCAATGGGGATGAGATTCAAGGGAAAATATCCGATGATTCCATTATCCAACTTCGGCATAAAGGGCTGCTGCCAAAGGTAAATGCTGTAAGAGAGCGTCCCAATATAAACCCAGCTCTTCCGATTGAAGATTTTTCCTAAGAAAGTTTCGGGATTCAAAACACACCAAATGACAAAGAACGCAATGCATGGAGCTACAAGCGTTCCTTCGAAATGAAGATACTCATGAAATCCGATGATGCCTCTTATCAATGGTGAAAGAACAAAAACGAAGGCTGCCGCGAGATATTGGCCATGAAACCGTGCCCCAAGTGCCACGGCTCTACGAAACCATGGCTGATCAAACATCAATCCGACCCAGCAGCCGGCCATGAGGTAGTCGAGATTGCTATGAAGCGTGTGCACAAGGGGCAGACCCGGTACGAAGCGATGGCTGATCCAACGAATCAAGGGATTTACCATGATGATCGAAAGTGCAATCCAGCCCGCGCGCTTGGGTTTGAAATAAAGCAGGATCAGTGGCCAAAAAAAATAGAATTGCTCCTCGACATTCAACGACCACACGTGCTCAAGCCACCAGCTCTGCCGAGTCGGAAGATAATTGTGGTAAAAGAAAACGGGGCTGAGAATTTCTTCTCGCCTGAGCTCAATCCAGCCCAGCAAGAACCCAACCAGGACAACGAGAATATAAAAATAATAGGCAGGAAAAATCCTTAGGACACGCCCAAGGTAGAACTTCTTCAGGCTTATGGTTGAAGTGGCCTCCAGCTCTTTTCGAAGGATCCAGGTGATTAGAAAACCGCTAATTACAAAAAATATGCAAACACCGAGCCTTCCGTTGAAGACCACCCAGGACAAATATTTGGCGAATCCATGATCCGGGGTGGTGACCTTGATAAAAGAATGTCCGATAATCACGATCGCGATAGAGAGTGTTCTGAGGCCATCCAAGGAAGGCAATCTTGCTGGCAAATTTGCAGCGGATCCGTTCAATTTAATTTCCTGTCGTTGTTTCTTTTTGTTAAGGTTAGCGTTGAGGAAATTGAAATGCAATATCGCCCTATCTTCGCCTCCACTGTACTGCTTTTCTGTTTTTCGATGCTGGCAACGAAGGCCTTTTGTGCCAAGACAGCAGCCAAGCCGACATCATTTGGGCTCTGGGACGAAGGATTCCGAAATCCCATTGTACGGAGCGAACTGGGAGACGTTAAAGAAATTGAGATCGGCAATTGCCTTTATTCTGGGCCTTGCCCAGCAGGGGTGAGTTGCAGTCCATGCCCGGCCAGCCCCAGCAAATATGCTTCTTCGAATTATTTTTCTAACCACAAGCCGCTTCCTGAGCGTGGGCGGCGAAGCCGCCACGGGTTTACCGGCTCGTTTTGGATTTTAGACCACAATAATGACACTGGGGCTCTCGCCCTTTCCTTCAACGACTGTAATTCGGGGCCGCCCAATCAATCCGCCCCGGTAGCGGCATCTCCCAATGAAAAGAGCGTCTTCGCCTTTTGGACAGACGGAAACAAAAAAGGGGGAGCAAGGGCTCATTTAGCGCTTGATAACCATTTCAATCACTGCGCGGTTTCGATCCCCTACCTGGGCCTGGGAGCTCAAAAAGCCAAAGGCAATCAAGGAAAAGAAATCGGCTGGTTTATCAGGAAGAGTTTCCGGGAAGGCGATTTTTCGCCTGATTTTTCTGGTATCCGCTTCGACGCCGCCCTGACTTCATGTTCGACCGGATCACCGTGCCTGTTTTATTTTAACGTGCATACCCGATGGAATGGCAAAGCTCGAATGCTCATTTTAACCATCGGACATCTCAACCATCCAGGCCAAGACGCAAAGCATGCACACTGGAATTGGCCTGCTAAAGGGAGCGTCTACTACAACGGCGCCGACCTCGCCTACCTGCGGTGCGAAAATGCCGGGGTTCCATGCTTAAGTGCTAGTCCCGATGGAAAGAGCTACAGCTTGTCCATGGCGGATCTGTTAGCGCGAGGCAGTGATCTTGGGCTTTTCGACGATCCTCTTCCGATTGGAGAACGAATTTCCATCGAAGGAGTGAGTTGGGCTATCGAGACTGCCGGCAATACTTCCCAAAATGAAGGATGGTTGCAGGGAATGGCGACACTTCCCCGTCGCGAGCCACACGTTTACAAGTTTCAGGGAAATCGTCTTATCGAAGACGGTAGGGAAATCCCCCTCGGTAAGGGCAAAGGGTATCTCGACCAGATCGAAACAGGAATCCGCAGCCGCGTTTTTTCGGGATGGGCGTCGGATTCATCTGGGGCCCTGGCAGCTTCGAGGATTCTTCTTTTTGGCGATGGGGAGTTGCTAGCCAGTGTCGTTCCTGGCATCGATCGTCCAGACGTCTTCTCGGCAATCGGCCCGGCAGGCAAGAGCGCCGGGTTTGCCTTTCCGGTGGCCAAAGAACTTCTGGTTTCCGTAAACCATTTTGAGATCGTAGTTGTCGTTGAGTCTCAAGGCGTGCGACATTTCTTTACACTCCCAATGACCCCATCGCAGCTCGAGTCCCTGAAATCTAAATAGGTTGAAATCTGAACACCTCAACAGATTCGCGGCAGATTGAGCGCCTCGGGCCACGGCACGACTCGACGTCCACCCAGCGCCGTGACCATCACCAGCGGCGCCTGTACAGCGGAGGCCGGTCGCGATGGTCGCACCTTTCCGACCACGACTGCCGCTTGGCCAAGCGGATGCATCCTCAATCGTTCAACCACCGCCGCGCTTTCAGCTTCAGGAACAAAGAGAAGCATGACGCCCTCGTTGGCGACCTCCAAGAGATCCAGTCCCAAAAGTTCAAGGCCGGCGCGCACGGCTGGTTGTGCGGGAAGAGAGCTCTCGTCGAGTTCAAAGGAAATTTTAAACTGAAGCGCCAATTCATGCAGGATTCCCGCCAGTCCGCCACGGGTCGGATCGCGCATATAGTTTATTTTTGCGTTTTCGTAAAGCAAGGGCGCCAGCAGCGGAAAAAGGGAAGCACAATCGGATGAGATCGTGCTTTGAAAGGGTAAAGTCTCACGGGCTTGTAAAACGGCGAGGCCATGACTCCCCAAGGGTCCGGTCAGGATCAAATGATCACCGACTTGCGGGCCAGACATCGCGACTGCGGAGGTGCTGCAGCCACCGACTTGGGAGTTCGGATTGTTCGGATTGATCGGCTCACCGAACAGTGTTGAAGCGATCATCAGGCCGGCTTTTCCCTCCCTGGCGGTGACGACCTTGGTGTCGGCACAAAGAAGCTGGATTTCATGGCGATTCATTTCCTTCGCCAAACTTGCAACAATCTGACTGAGACTCGAGAGAGGCAAACCTTCTTCCAGGACAAAGCCCAAGGATAAGAACTGCGGCCGCCCCCCGCGCGTCAGGAGGTCATTCACCACTCCGGTGATCGCCAGCTTGCCAATATCTCCGCCCGGGAAAATAATCGGATCCACCACGTGAGTGTCTGTCGTGACCAGAAGGGACTCCACACCCGTGGCGGCTTCGCCGCCCACGCTCAGCGGAGTGGGAAAACTCGCGGCGTCGTCGGGCGATAGCAGTGGACCCGCGAGGTGACGCTTGAAGATCTTCTGAACCAAGTCAAAGCTGGATTTTCCGCCAGTGCCGTGAGCTGAAGTGACGACTTCTTTCATGTCCTGGCCTCCTCCTCCACCCGCTGCAAATAAGCATGGCAAGCACCCTCGGAAGAAACCATGCATGCGCCCAAAGGGCGCGTCGGCAGGCAGGCTTTATTAAATAGACGGCAGTCATCGGGCCGCTTTTGGCCGCGAAGAATGGCCCCGCACTGACAAAGGGGATGTTCAGGCACTGAACGGTACTTCAGTTCAAAGCGCTTCTCGGCATCGAACTCGCTCCACTCGGCATTGAGAGCCAACGCCGAGCGCGGCAGTTCACCGAGTCCCCGCCAAACAAAAGAGGATCGCACGGTCATCACTTCGGCCAGCAGGCTTTGCGCCTGCCGATTTCCCTCGGGCCGCAGCGCACGCGTGTATTGATTGAAGACCCCCGTTTGCCCTTGCTGCAACAACCGCAGGATCATCGCGACCGCCTCCGCCAAGTCTGATCCTTCAAAACCACTGATCACAATCGGAATTTTAAAACGCTGCGCCATCGCTTCAAAGCAGGAGATTCCCGTCACCAGAGAAACATGGCCAGGTCCAATGATGGCCTCGGGCCGATCCCCCGGGCTCCCCAAGTCGGTGCCGTCGGCACCTCCGCAGAAAGAGTCCATCACCGCTTGCACGGCCGGTGGAGTCAGGACATGAAGGCAAAGGACAAAGACATTTTTGGTGTTCCGCCGGCGTAGCTCCTTAAGGAGAACGGCGGTTGCCGGCGCTGTCGTTTCAAAGCCAATGGCGAGGAACAGAAATTGACGTTCAGGGTGCTCTTCGGCCAGCTTAAGAATTTCCATCGGCGAATAGATCATCTTCACCGACGAAGGCGGCATTTGCGCCAAGGTTTGACCGCCAAGAGTGGGGATCCTCATGAGATCTCCATAAACGACGGCCGTCAGCGAGGGATGTTCCCCCAGGAGGTCCATCACCGCTTGCAGATGATGGGGGGGCAAGACACAAACGGGACAACCTGGCCCATGAATCATGCGCAACTGCTTCGGCAGCAGACTCAACAGCCCCGATCGAACGAGCGCATGAGTGTGGCCGCCACAAAATTCCATGATGCGAACACTTGAAAAACCCTTGCTGAGGGTCCGCAACGCTTCGTTCATTGCAACAATCTCCCCGTGACTTCTGAGTCTTCGTTAGAATTCCCCGCGGATCCAGAATTCCCTGCAGAACTTTCTCCTTCGAGTTTCGCCAAAGCGATTCCCACATGGACGATCAATTCATCTCCCACCCGGGCGTCGGGAATAAGGGACAAGTTGATCTCCATGCGCAAGCCCCCCCGCTCACCGACCCCGATATCACCGGACTTTTCAATCAATTTTACTGGGATGGCATGACACATTCAGGGTTTCTCCATTGTGAGTGTTTCTCGCTCAAGAAAGGCATGGTTTTTCGTCGTGCTGATGTTTGCGGAGTTCAAGTCCTCAAGTTGTCCCATCAACTCATCAAGACCCTCGCCGCTTTTCACCGAGCAAAAAACCAGGGGAGCCTTCTTGTTCTGCACCCGCACATTTTTGAGCAGCAATTGCCGATCAAAATCAAGGTAGGGCAAAAGATCAGACTTGCTGATGACGATCAAGTCCGCGTCTTGGAATAGAACGGGGTATTTGAGGGGCTTTTCCTCTCCTTCCGTCACCGACAACAAAGCTATCTTAAACGATTCTCCGAGGTCGAATACGGCGGGACATACCAAATTTCCCACATTTTCAATAAACAACCATTCAATACCTTGCAGATCAGCGTGGGCGGCGCTACCCAAGTCGGTGGTTTCACGAGCTCTGCCGCCCGAGGCGGCTCCGTCGGCACCTCCGCCGCCCGAGGCGGCGCCGTCGGCACCTCCGCCGCCCAAGTCGGTGCCTCCGGCACCTCCGCAGACGCCACGGGCGTCTATCTTCGCCAGAGCACGGGCCACCCGATCCGCATCCAGATGACAAGCGGAGTGGGTGTTGATTTGCAGGCTCGGAACCCCGGCCTTTTGCAAGCGATCCGCATCGAGACTCGTCTCTTGATCGCCAATCACCGCGCAAAGAGGGTGTCTTCCCATCAATCGCGGCAGGATTTTGGCCAGAAGGGCCGTCTTGCCGGAACCCGGTGAACTCATCACATTGAAGACTTTCATCCCGCGACGGTCAAAGAACTCGCGGTTCTTCTTGGCCTGGTCCTGGTTCTTCTGAAAGATCGATTCCTCGACTGAAATCACCCGTTGAACAGGCGCGTGCGGCGCCATCGCCGACAGCTGAAAAAGCAAAGGTTTATTGCCCGAGAATTTTTTGTCCATGGATTTTTTCCCCGCTGTCGTACAACCGCAATCTCTACACATCCTCCACCACCATGCTTTGAAATTGAAATTCCCGGCCCGTCCCTCGCTGGATTCTCAGTTCCGTTTTTGCCAAGAGGGTGTCGTGGGCCGCCTCCGGGAAAGCGAAAGCAAAGGCCTCAGGATCCACACCGGAGTCGGGACCGATCAAGACATTGATCCCGCGCACCTGTTGGACCTTCTCGCGTTGAGCAATGATCAACGCCCGCTCCACCAAATCCAAGGCCAAACTCAGTTCATGCATGTTCCGCTCCAGTTCCGAATATCTCCCGCCGTCGTCGCAATTGCAAATAGCGAAGTTGCCCACGGGCGATGGACTGATCGTTCACCGGCGTATGCGTTGGCCGGAAAAGCTTCACGCGCGCCGCAAGCAATTTCGAAAAAATTTCATTTTGAAAAACCCCGCCCACCCCCACCACTCGCCGAGGCGAAAACTTGGCGACAGCGCTGGCCACCAGTTCTGCCATCCAGGCGTGCGCAAGCCAGGCCCGGTGAGGCCACCCCGTCTCAGCCATTAACGGCAAAAGCCTGGCGGCCTCAAAGATTAATTTCCCGTTCTCTTCTTTAAGGAAGGACTGCGCTGGCAGAGCGGGCGCAGGACAGTCCGCAAGACGAGTTGCTGAGGCGTCAGCATCACGCTCTAAAATTGTCGGAGCCTGCGCCTCGTAAGTTTGGGTCCGCGAGCCGAAGACAATCAACGCGCTCGCGGCGTCGAACCAACGCCCCACTGAGCTGCATAATAATGGTGTTGATCTCGCCAATTGCGCGATCACCTGAATTTCAGCCCTCGCTACTCTCGGAAGAAGATCAAACAACCGCTCCTCGGGAAAACCCACTGAGGTCAGGGCTGTGACCAGAACCTTCCATGGCTCCCGCACCGCCGAATCGCCGCCCACCAGCGGCAGCGGAGCCATTTGTAGAACGTGGTGAAGGCGTCCATCGACAAATTGATAGCCTTCACCACCGTTGATTTCCGGCTCTCCCCACACGTCGCGGCTTCGCTGCCGACGCTCGTTCATTGCGGCCTCGCCATTCCATCCCGTGCCATCAAAAGCCAGGATCAAGTCCCCGTCTTCCGCCACCGCCAAGGCATGAGCCCAGTGATGGGGCACACGGGTGACTTCCGCATTTGGAAACAAATTCAAGAGTGGCGTCACCGATTGCGGATGTTGATCGACGGCCACCTCGCGGGGACAAAACGAAAAAAGATCCAGTTGCCGCTTGAGCCGATCGCGGATTTCCTCCAACCCCTGAAGGTTTTCCAAACGGCCGTTATAGGGGAGATCGATCATCAACCCACCGGCGGTCAAAGCGCAGGAATTTTTCAAATCAGCTCCCAGCGCCAGGATATTGCCGTGATCCTCGCAAGCCTCCACCTGGGGCCGCAGGCCGCGGGCCGCGCGCAAAATCTGATCCCCACGCAAGACGGAATCGTCGATGGCAAAGCATATTTCGCGGTTGTGATCCAAAATAAAATCAACGTCCTTTGTTGCGTGGGCGGCGGAGCCGCTGCTGGTTTGGTTCGCGAATTCAAGTTCTTGGACACTCCGGGGGATCGGCATCCCATGGCGGTTGGCGGAGGTCACGACCATCGCTTCAATCCCGGTCATCACCGCAAGATGAAGGGGCGTGGTCGGAGCCATCACTCCCAGCTCACTCAAATCAGGCGCAAGCATCTTCTGCGTCGGGAGATGAAGCCCAGGCAAACTTAAAATGGGACCCACCGGCGTTTTCAACAAAGCCCACTGTTCAGCCGTTCCACCGAAGCGTAAAAAGCTGCGGTGGTCACGGAACATCACCGCCAAGGCTTGATCAGGACGAGCTTTCAGATGACGCACTCGCTGGATGGCCTGTTCGTTGAGCGCGTCGGCCACCAATTGAAACCCACCCAGGCCTTTGAGCACGCCCACTTCCCCGCTCGACAAACGCTTTGCAACTTCCCACAACGGACTGGGTGTTTCCACCTCGGCCGCCCCCACCGTCCGTGGATGCGCGAGATGCGCTCTTAGAGACAGCCGGGGACCGCACTTCGGGCAGGACAGGGTCTGGGCGTGAAAGCGCCGATCCAAGGGATTGCGATAAATTTCAAGACATTCAGGACACAAGGGAAAATCGGCAAGAGAAGTCCGTTCCCGATCAAAAGGCAGACCGCGGGTCACCGTCCATCGCGGCCCACAGGCCGTGCAAGAAATAAAGGGATACAGATAGTATCTGCTGGCCGGGTCAAGATATTCTTGCCAGCACTGTTCACAAGTCGCAAGATCCGGCGGAGCACTCAAGCGAACAGCCACGACCTGTCGTCCAACAGCCTGCCTTGCAACGGCGGCTCCCAAGTCGGCGCCTTGACGAGCTTCGCCGCCCAAGGCGGCTCCGTCGGCACCTCCGCAGTCAGAGCGCGCGGGTGCGTTTTTTTCTTCTACAAGTTGAAGCCCTGAAAAGCCGCGCGGTTTTGTTTCCCGACAAAACAAATTTTCAATCTTGAGCGGCGGTCGATTGAGGTTGTTCCTCAACTGTGCAAGAAAGATTCGCAAATCCTCTGGATCTCCCTCGAGATCAGCGCCAGCCCCGGCGGGGTGATTGAATATTATTCCCTGCAGGCGATTCTGCGAAGCGAGTCGAAAAAGAAACGGCCGCAGTCCCACCCCTTGAACCTGACCGCATAAATCAATTTCGTAGGCTGTCACTGTTTGCAAGGCTCCACTTCCTCGCGTAAACATACCAAAAGAACGTCCCAACTCAAGACAAACTCGAGATGAACTCGCGATGAACTCAAGACACACTCAAGACACACTCAAGACAGAAGCCGAGAAACGAGAATGGCCGTGAACCAAATATCCCCTGAACGAAGACATGAACTCGCGCAAATCACCGCTGCATTTGACAATGACAGGGGACGCCTCCTCGATATTCTATGGGCCGCGCAAAAGAAGGCGGGTTTCGTCACCGCGGAAGAAATTCACGTTCTCGCGGAGAATCTCCACTGCTCGCCGGCCGACCTCACCGAAGTGCAATCATTTTATCATTTTTTCCGCTGCAAGCCCTCGGGCCGCCACCAAATCTATCTGGACAATTCGGTGATTTCGGAATTTGCGGGAATGCCGGAAGTGCGCCGGGCTTTTGAAAAAGAGCTCGGCGTGAAAGTGGGGGGCGTGAGCGTTGACGGAAGCGTGGGACTTTTTGAGACCTCTTGCATTGGCATGAGTGACCAGGCTCCCGCCGCGCTGATTGACCTTGTTCCTTATCCTCGCCTGACACCACAAGATGTGCCACGCCTGATTCAAGAACTGAGGTCAGGTACCCTTAAGCCTCGGCCAGTGGAAAGTCATTGGCCTCTTCGCGGAAATTTTTTCACCACGAATCGCCAGGCCGGCCAAGGACTGACGCGCTCCGCTCGCGTGGAGCCCCAGGCGGTTTTTGACATGATTAAGAAGAGCGGACTGCGAGGTCGGGGCGGGGCGGGCTTTCCCACCGGCCTGAAATGGCAGAGCACGGCCCAAACGCCAGGGAGTCAACGTTATGTTGTTTGCAACGCCGACGAAGGTGAACCGGGAACGTTTAAGGACCGTGAGCTGATCACTCAATTTTGCGATCTGGTTTGGGAAGGCATGGCGATCGCGGCACGGGCCATCGGCGCCAATGAGGTGATTTTTTACCTGCGCGCCGAATATTTTTATCTCCTCAAGGTGGTCGAGCAAAGCCTGGAAAGAATGAAATCTCACGCCGAGTGGAAGGGACTGAAGGGTCGCATTCAATTGGGCGCCGGCGCTTATGTTTGCGGCGAAGAAACCGCGCTGCTTGAGTCCCTCGAAGGCAAGCGTGGAGAACCCCGATTGCGCCCCCCATTTCCGGTGGAAAAGGGTTATCGCCACTGTCCGACCACCGTGAACAATGTGGAGACCTTTGCTCTCGCGGCGATCATCATGGCTGAAGGGCCCGAGCCCTTCGCCGCAATGGGAACCGAAAAATCCAAGGGGCCACGACTGCTCTCAATCGCTGGCGACGTGAAGAAGCCTGGTATTTTCGAAGTCCCCTGGGGCATCAAGTTGGGAGAGGTCTTGGATCTATGCCAAGCCATCGATCCCCACATCGTGCAGGTCGGTGGCCCCAGTGGCGCTTGCGTCAGCGCCGCGGACCGCGATCGCCGGATCTGCTTTGAAGATCTGGCGACGGGCGGATCCTTCATGGTTTTCTCAAAAAGCCGCTCTCTCTTTGAAATTCTCGATAATTTCATGGATTTCTTCGTCGCCGAATCGTGCGGCAATTGCACTCCCTGCCGGGCCGGCAACATCTTTATCGGTGACAGCATTAAAAAGCTGCGCCAGGGAAAAGCCCGGGCCGGCGATCTCAAGAAACTCCAAGACTGGTGTCAAATCGTGATGAAGTCTTCCCGCTGTGGACTTGGCGCCAGTTCACCCAATGTGGTGACCACGTCCCTCAAAGCATTTCCGGAAATTTATAAAAAAGCCCTGCGCGAACCACAGAATCCTTTGATTTTTGATTTCGACGTGGCTACGGCAGTCAAAAAATATGACGAAGCAGTGAGGTCCTCCTATGAGTGAATCGAATGAATTTCCCAAGGGTGAGAACGAACCCGACGAACATCACAGAGTTTCCTTTTCGGTCGATCGCAAACCGGCGGTGGCCATCAAGGGAATGTCCATCACGGAAGCTCTCAGGCTCAATGGAGTGGAAGTTCCCACCTTGTGTTACGATCCAGGAATTGAACCCTCCTTGGGCACCTGCCGGGTGTGCATTGTGAAGAAGAACGGGCGCGAGGTGGCATCTTGCACGCAAGCGATCCAGGAAGGCGACGTGATCGAATGCCAAACGCCGGAACTGAAGAATATCCGACAGGGAGTAATTGAACTGCTTTTTTCCGAGGGCAATCACTTCTGTCCCGGCTGCGAGAAATCCGGCGACTGCGATCTGCAAGGCACGGCTTATAAGATGGGAATGTCCCATTCGCGCTTTCCCTACAAGTTCACCCACTATGTTTTAGATTATCGCGGCGAGCACTTGCTGCTCGAGCGAA
>PSRN01000179.1 GCA_003176075.1 Bdellovibrio sp. | reverse complement strand
GGCGGCCCCTGCCGGAGGAGAAAAGAAAATGACAAAACAAGCCAGCCCCAACACCCCAAAAATCCTATCCATATCAAAACGTTAAGAGTCGTCTCAAGGTTCTGTCAAAGAGTGTTCACGTCCGCCGATGAATTAGGGATTATCCTCATCGCTGATAGCAAGCAGCCCGTCAAACCGAGGATACGCCCTAAGGCGAGCCGTCGCACCTGATCACTTTGGATCAAAGCGCGACAGGCGAGAATCAATGAGCCGACGATCTTCTTGGCAAAATCAATGAGGTTCGACAGATCTTCTGAATTCCCCCAAAAGAAGCACCAAAAGGCAAATAATTTCAATGATTTGAATTAGGCTGAGTGGCGTCCATCTTGCAGGCATTTCTATCAGAGGTCTTTTAATGGGAGCAGTTTGTGGGGGGATCCGATGAGAACTTTGACGGTGGTTTTTCAGCTGGCGATTCTGGTGATCGCCCTAGCCATTTGCAGTGAGTCCTGGGCCGGTCAGGCGCGTGGGACCCGGTCCGATTCTAATCGCCGGAGCAATGTGAGAAAACAGACTCAAGCGGCCGCGGCACGACCAAGGTCCGTCGCTGGTTCAACGGCAAGCTCTGGCGCATCTCACAGTGTGAGACAGCCCACATCCGCAGCCACCGGATCTTTTGCCGGCATGGCTGGAGAACAACGCGCCGTTGAGGTCCGCGGTCAATCGCGGACTCTGTCGATGATGTTGGTCTTGAAAAATGGCAAAGAGAATGTCGACTTTGTCAAACCCCGCAAAGACTACAACAGCGAGATCCTGGCCACGCAGTTCTAAAGGTTCCAGGTACTTTTTGCGGGTCACGCCATGTCAACAATCGGAGACGAGCGCTTCAAATTGATTGCCTATTTCCGTTATTCATAATGCGCACTTTGTTTTTTTTAGGCCTCCTTTTCTTCATCCCTCCGACGCCGACATATGCGCTGTTTTCCTTTTTATTTCCAACGAGCGAAGAGGATCTTAAGAAGGCATTAGAGAACTACTTTGGCCAATTCGTGAATGAACTGAATCGTGATGTGGTCACATTTCACTATTTCTCCCCTAAGAGCGTAGCCTGCAAAAGTTCGTGAATATTCCGACAGATTACCAGCAATGGAAACAGGATAAAATTTTAGGCTGCGGCCCAAGTCACTTTAAGGAGCCAATTCTGATCTTAAACAAAAGCGACCAATTCAAAGGAAGGCGCTAATTTGTACCTTCTCGGATTGCTTTGTGCTCAAACGCGAAGACCCCCAACATATCCAGTTGTCAAGGATGGAGAGTCCGTATTACTTACCAGACAACTATGATTCTGAACCATGACATCATTTGACAAGAAACAGGGCCTGGCACCTTTATGAGAATCGGCATTGATCTCGGAGGAACAAAGACGGAACTGGTGGCGATCGACGCCCACGGACGTCAATTGCTTCGCGAACGGCAACCAACACCGGCAACGGACTACCAAGCCATTCTGGCGAATATTCGATCCATGGTCGAATCCGCGGAACGTCGGTTGGCTTCCACGGCCTCGGTGGGGATCGGAATTCCAGGTACTCTTTCAATCAGGACAGGCTTGGTCAAGAACGCGAACACGGTTTGCCTGATTGGGAAACCGCTCAAGCAAGATCTGGAAGCTTCGCTGAGGCGCCCGGTTCGTCTCGCCAACGACGCCAACTGCTTTGCCCTGTCGGAAGCCTGTGCTGGCGCTGGCGTTGAAGAAGAAGTGGTATTTGGAGTGATCCTGGGCACCGGCGTGGGAGGCGGGATAGTGGTTCACGGCCAGATCATCAACGGCATCAATTCAGTCGCCGGCGAATGGGGCCACAATCCCTTGCCTTGGCCCCGAGACGACGAAAGACCAGGGCCGCGGTGTTACTGCGGAAAATCAGGTTGCATCGAAGCCTTTTTGGCGGGTCCCCGTCTCGAACAAGTTTACCAGGAAAAAACCGGTAGAGCATTTTCAGCGACCCAAATCGCCGAACAGGCACTACAAGGGGACAGCCACGCTGAAGAAATTTTGCAACTCTACGAAGATCGCATCGCCCGAGCTCTCGCCAGTGTCATCGATATCCTGGATCCGAATGTGATTATCCTGGGTGGTGGCCTTTCAAAAATGGAAAGACTCTACACTCGGGTGCCCCTTCTTTGGGGCAGCTACGTCTTCTCAGACAGTGTCGAGACGAAACTCCGACCGGCAAAGTTCGGCGATTCCAGCGGCGTGATCGGCGCCGCCTGGCTGTGGCCAGCCGCAGGACTGGCCCCGGCTTCGGTCTGACGGCTACAGATCCTGTCCAGTTTTCGCGCGTCCCGTAGACAACATTTGAGGCCCCTCGGATACTGATCTCTGCGGAGGTGCCAAGGGCACCGACTTGGAGAGGGAGGCTCTCTCATGGGGGACATGTTCAGGTTTGTTGTCGAAAACATCGGCCACGTCTTTCCGATTCTGTTGAGCGCGGCGGTCGCCGTCGTCATCATTCTAGAGCGGTCGATGGCCCTGATGGTTCATTATCCGATGAACAATTATGAGCCCTTTTTCGACCGGCTGCGCGGGCTGATCATGAGAGACCGGGTTCAGGAGGCGGTGGCCCTTTGCGAACAGTACCGTTCCAAGCCGGCCGCTCGGGTCGCCAGAGCGGGATTGATGCGGGCTCACCAACCGGAAGAGCTGATTGAAAACGGTTTGCAAATCGCGGTCAGCGAAGCGACGGAACGAATTCAAGCACGCACCGCTTTTCTCGCGACCATCGCCAACGTTTCAACTCTCTTTGGACTACTCGGAACAATCGTCGGTCTCGTGCAATCATTTAACGCCGTCGGATCGGCGACCGCCCAGCAACGGTCAGCGCTTCTGGCGCAAGGTATCTCGACCGCCATGAACGCGACGATGCTCGGTCTGGGAGTGGCCATTCCATGCATGATCGCCTACGCGATCCTGATTAATCGAAGCACCAAGATCGTCGGACAAATTGAACAAGCGGCGATCCGTGTCCACGATCTGATGCAACAGCGCTACTTCACGGTCGAAAATTCAGACACGCAAGGTGGTGCCGATGAAGACGCCTTTCCTGGACCCAAACTCGTCAGGAGACGATCATGAGCGCTAGCGTCGGTGAAGGCACAGGTCAGGACGTTGATCTGAATCTGGCGCCCATCATCGATTGCTTCACGGTGCTGATCACTTATCTCCTGGTGACCGCTTCTTTTCTCAGTTTAGCTTCCGTGGACGTCGGTGTTTCGGCCACTGGCTCTGGCGATCCGCCTCCCCCTGACGCCGGACCTCCGCCTTATATCATGTCCATTGAAGCCAAGGGCACGGGCTTTTTGTCCATTCACGTCCGGGGCGGAGCCAAGAGTGAAGACGTCAGCTTTGAGGTGGCAGCCACCAATGGGCGGTGGAACACCGACCAGTTGAATCAGCGCCTGGGCGAAATTCAAAACCGCTGGCCCACCCTTCAGGAGGTCAGCGTGTCAGCCGATGCGGAGGTTGTGTACAAGGATATCGTTCAGTTGATCCAATCGGTGAAAAAAACAATGCCCAAGGTTTTTATTTCGGGATGAATCGTGGCAGCGAAGAAGTCATTTGGAAAGAAAAAAAGTCTTCCCACTGATGTTGCTCTTCAGATCACATCAATGGCCGATATTTTCATGATCCTGCTGGTTTTTCTTCTCAAGAACTACGCGGTTTCCATGACCAATATCGCCCCCACGGCACACATGACTCTTCCGGAAGTTGAAAAAGCCCAAGGCCAAGTCAAAGAGAGTCTCAAGGTGGAAATCGCCGCGGATACCGTTCTCGTCGACCAAAAACTGGCTGTCCGTCTCAACCGCTTTCAATTTGACGCCAACGAAATGGGCGACAACGGCGTCTCACCCTCGGTTCTCAAGATTCTCAAGGATCAACGGACTCTCATGCCAGAGCCCAATCTGGACTCGGCTCTGGTCGTAATGGCCGACCAGAAAACCCCCTACTCGACCTTGAAGCGCGTGGTGGCCTCAGCCGCGCAAGCGGGATTCGTGGATCTGCAACTGGTGGTTGTTTCCAATGAGTGACGGAGCGTGGGCGGCGAAGCCGCCACGGGTGTGTTAACATGCGCGCGGAAGATTTTCTTGTCACCACCAAAGTCGGCGCGGCCACCCGGCGGTTTGTTTGGAAATCCGAAGAACCGCGGGAAATCGACATTCCACACAGCTGGTTCGTCCAGTTCGAGGACGACAAAATCCGCTTTAAAGATGGCCCCCAAGGAAAAGTCATCGAGTTCCCCATTCCCCCCCAAGGCGAACGGATTCACGTTCAGCTTCCGGAGTCCGACATCCATGGCCCGCGCCGAAGTCTCGTTGTTGATCTCTTGCGCCTTCGCCCCCCCAAGCCTCTCTTCGTACCCCGCCTCGACAACGCGATCTTTCAAGGGTCGGGACCGCTTCAGCTCACCATGTATCATGGTCAGCGTTTCATGCTGGCCCACTACCGACCGGTCGGAAACGATTACACCGTCAGGATCGGGTCCACGCGGATCTTTCGTTATCACAGGACACCCACCGGTTACTCAGTGACTTCCATTCACCGCGACCTCAAAGTGAAACACGCGGGCGCGATAAAAACCCTGCATCCCAACGAAACCATCGAGCTTCATTCCGGGGATTTCATGCGCGCCATGTTCGTTCAAGGTGTCAACTGGTGGCGCTTCAACATGGCGCCGACCCCGGACTCCATGCCGCCCGTCGAAACTGATGAGTCCGAGGTCGACGAGTTCGAACGCGCGCGCCTGCAGAAAAGCACTTCACTTTTTCTGTCACTCGCCTTTTTCGTGATCATCGTGGGGATTATCGCCAATCGCTTGATTCCGTCGACGCCAAAACCCCTGGTGACCAATGTGGAACTTAAAAAACCGCTCATTGTCCCCATGCCAAAGGACTTGATGCCGAAACCCACCCCCATCCCCACTCCCACTCCCAAACCCGTCGTCGAAGAAAAAAAGCCGGAACCGCCGCCCCCTTTGCCTCCACCACCGAAGAAAGAGGTCGTCAAGAAGAAGCCACCCAAGGAACCTAAAGCGCCCAAAGTGGCCCGCCCGAAGCCCAAACCCGAGCCTCTGCCCAAACCCGAACCGCCTCCACCCAAAGCGCCCCCCGCTCCGCCCAAACCCGCGGGCCCGACGCCGGAACAACTGCGCGCCCAGCAAAAGGCCGCCGAGGCGGCGGCCCAGCAACAGCAAATGTTGAAGTCACTCAATTTTCTTTCGAGCTCAAAGAACCGCCCCAACGTCGATACCTCAACCTACGCCCCCAAAAAGGGAAAATTCGGCAACGCCGCCGTCGTCGGGGAAGATTTAAGTAAAGGCAAGAATGCCACTTTGGATAAGATGGCCTCCGACGCGCCGACGGACGGAACTATCACAACCCGCTCGGCACGAACCGTTCACAGCGACGTTAACTTCGGCAAGACCAAAGGGCTCAACGATGTGCAAGGAAAGGTGTCGCTGAAAACGCTCTACAAGGAAGGCAAGGATGGGTTTGGACTCGACGGCGGGCATGGAATGGAGATTTCAGGGCCCGGTCAAATTTCCGAATCCGAGATCGAAAAAGCCCTCGCGAAATTTTTGGCCCGCTTTCAATATTGCTACGAAAAAGCCCTGCTCAAGGACGCCGGCCTCGCTGGCAACGTGGTGATCGGATGGACAATCGCCGCCTCCGGCAGTTCGTCGAATGAGCATGTGTTGAAATCGCAGCTCAACAACAAGGAACTTCACAACTGCATGACCAAGATTTTGCACGAGGTGAACTTTCCTCATCCAAAAGGTGGGACGGCGGACGTGAAGAAGACGTTCTCATTCACGAGTACGACGTTGTAGAACAGGACTGGCAATTTCACCGAAATCCTGACGCTTTAACGACCCGTACCTTCCCACGGGAAGGCCCGGCATAAGCCCAGACAGCGTGATCTTTCAAGAACTGGCAAGTCTTTTGAAATGTCAATTGGGAATCCTTTTGCGTGGATAGTAACATTTTGATTCGCAACAAGTTGAACCCGTAGCGCTTAAGGTCGACATCAGACCGAACAAACCGACCCCACGGAGTTCGGGGTGTGTCTTGCTCCGTCTTGCCATCCAAATTGCCGTATTCGTCGGGATTCCAATAATAAGAAGAGTTGTGCCGACGAACAAAGTTCAGAAAAGGTTCTTTCCCATTGGAATGTTCGCTGCTTGCCCCACGATACTCAATTTCGTTATTTTTCGTGTAAAGGACCAATTGTGGCCCCACCGATTGCGGCTTTTGAACGAAAATTCGGATCATTTCTCCGTTGCTGCCAAAAACGATTCGAGTCACCGTTTGGTCTTTTTCCAGGATTTGTATTGCGTTAGAATTACAAGTTACTTGCCCGTCCTTCATCGGAGATAGATTGCGGAAGAATCCTGAGTAATTTGTGAAATCAACGTCGTAACCCTTCTTCTCACAATCCCGTAATATCTTCTCCCTCTCTGCAAATCCATACTGGTGGAGCTGCTCAAACAGTTGGGGTTCACCTAACGTATGTCCCAAGATTGACTTGATTGGACATTCTTGATTTGCCGTCTTTTGCACCACTTGGTCTATGAAATCTTCCTTTTTCATTTCGATAATTCTTCCGGCAATGACCCCAAATCCGGTCCATATGGTATTCGCAGCCGCGAGCCTCGAACCAAATCGACTCATCGATATTTTTGAAGGATCTGAATCAGCATTTAGATCACCCAAACCTCTTATGTTTGATAATTGATTGAAACCTTGGTTGTTTTGGGGAACTTTAATTTGACCTTCCTCATAGTAATATGGGTGTTCAAATTCATCGTTATAAAAATCAGCGACGGCTTCTGCGTCGGTGTATACGCGATAACCTTTGTCCAGAGCCCCCTCAATGCTGCTTTTGACACACCACCTTCCATTACACCCTCCTACGATCAGCTGAGATACATTTCGACTTTTAAGATAAGTGTCGAGCTCTTCCGCGATTCCGGCCCGGGGATCAAACATGCCGTTCCATGTCTTTACGAGCGGCTTAGTATCCCTGTAAGTTCCAATTGCATCTTTGATCGCCTTGCACGTATCGCCACAATCCACGTATTCTAGGGTCACAATGGGCAAACGCAATCTCTTGGCCATTTCAATCAACTCAACTTGCCGGCGCTGAACCTTCTTTATTATTTCTTGGTTTTCTGGCTTCATGTGCCTTTTTTTCTTAAACAAAGGGTGATCCTGCTCCCAATGGTGATCCTGCATATCAATAATCACTACTGCGGTTTGAGCCAGACAAATAGAACCAAAGGTAACTGACATTACAACAACCAGCGCGCGAACTACTCTAAACCGTAGTGTCAATGAATTGTCCGCAAAGAACATATTCATTCAGGCTTCCTGCCGATAATTGATTGATCGACCTCTCTAACCTAAACAACTGCATCATCCGTGCCCTAGGATGAGTCGCATTTTGATACGGAATTGGAAATCCATTAGGTTCGCAAAAAAGCATCACCCAGCCGGACCGGTAAGACTTCAATCGACAGCTGGACGCGATTGCCGAGGCCGTAATAGTAGTAGCCCGGCGTCGATATCTGTCGCAGCAATAGGAAAACCTTCAGTCGCCAGCGTCGCAAGACCGACATATTTCCCGGGGCCAGGATGTTTTCGATGGAGGTATGGATCATCCAATCACCTGGAATGGGAGACAGGTCAACCAAATGATTCCGAGCAGTGGTCTCCAAAATGGCTTCGACGTTCGGATCCTCCATAAAACCGAAATAGACAGTCATGCTGGAGACTGAACCGTGGTCTGATTTGTTCACGAAAGTCGTCACGCGATACCGCTCATCATGGATAAATGGCGATTTACGGTGCATCACTTGGAGAAAAATCAAATGCCGTGGGAAGACCCCGTATCTCTCCCAAAAAAGTTGCAACAGCGCCGGCGCGCGATCCTCCATCTGAAGCAGGGGGTTCGGCACCATAAGAATCACGTTCTTATCGAGGAAATGGCGCTGTCGCGACCGCAGTGCGATCAATTCCGCCATGGTCATTGTGTTCACATTCATGTAGGCATTGAACGTCGCTTTACGGCCCCAGCGCCAGCTCACCATCACCATGAATAGGACGGCCGCGATGGTCACCGGAATGTAACCCCCGTCTTCAAATTTTGTGCAATTTGAAATCAGAAAAACTAAATCAACAGCCGCAAATGCGCCAAAAAGGCCGAATGCTTGCCAACTTGTCCAGCGCCAATATGACTGCGCCACGGTGATCATGGCAATGGACGTGGCAAACATATTTCCCGAGACGGCCAAGCCATAGGCCGAACCGAGCGCCAGGCTGGACCCAAATCGAATCACCAACCACACACTGCCGATAAACAAAAGCGAGTTCACCAACGGAGAATAAACCTGACCTTCGTGTTGGTGGTGCGTGTGAACGAGTTTGAGGCGGGGAAATAGGCCGAGAGCGCTGGCCTGCGCAGTTAAAGAGAAGGCCCCGGAGATCAATGCTTGGGAGGCAATGACGGTGGCCGCCGTGGCGAGAATGACAACCGGCAAGACCGAAGAAGACGGCAGCGACGAGAAAAAGACGTTTCCGACATGGGCTCCCGACAACAAGAATGCCCCCTGACCAAGATAACTTACGATCAAAGCCGGAAATACCACCGCGAACCAGGCCCGGCGAATCGGAGATTTCCCAAAGTGACCCATATCCGCGTACAGGGCCTCGCCGCCCGTCACGACCAGCATGACTCCGCCGAGGACGACGAGGGCCGCCCGCAGCGTGTGTTGCGCAAAAAATTGCAACGCAAACATAGGATTTAAAGCCCAAAGGATTTCTGGATGAACGAGAATCTGCCTGAGGCCGAAATACGTGATGGTGACAAACCAAAGCAAAGTGATGGGACCGAACAGCCCTCCAATCCGTGATGTTCCCATGAATTGAACAGCAAATAATGCGGCCAGCATCAGCACGGTGAGCGGAACAACGAGGGAGCCGGAGGCCGGCGCGATAACGCTCAGCCCTTCCATCGCGCTGAGGACGCTGATCGCGGGCGTGATGACCCCGTCCCCGAACAACAGGCCAGCAGCCAAAATCAAAATCCAGAGCTGCAAGGCAAGGCCTCGCCTGCTATCCTGATCGCGGCTTTGTCGCCCACTCTTGAGATGCAACAATCCATACAACGCGAATACACCTCCCTGACCATCATTATCGGCACGCATCACGAAGATCACGTATTTCAGAGTAACGACAATGATCAGGGCCCAAAGAATCAACGAAATACAGCCCATGACTGCCTCCGGCTGGAGGTCGCCAGCTCCCAAGCTTGAAATCGCGACGCTCACGGCATAGAGGGGTGAAGTCCCAATGTCACCAAAGACGACTCCGAGGGCAGACAACGTTTGTGATTTTCGATTCATTAGCCCTGATTTTCGCTAAGCCATTCTTCCCAGTCAATCGCGAGTAGAGCAGTGCTTCTTTCTTGACCGTCAAAATCACCTTGTCGAGTTACTAGAAAAATTTTCGAAATTAGGTTTTGTCTCAGGAAGGTCGGCACCGCTGTGGTAGGAATCGCTCACCGGCGTGATGAGCATAACGCGAAGACCTGAAGGTGCGAGGAGCAAATGGCGGCTGTGGAATTTTTACCGACGAATTTTGGCCGATTGAACCAGCGACCCCAGTGCGACCGGCGAAGCCAGTGGCTCCAGTGGCGCCGAGGAGTGCCTCTTGTCATCATCGCTTTTCTTTCTCAACTGATTTTCCCTACCTTGGGCTCGGCTGTGGAAGGCCCACCCCAAAGATGTAATCAAATTCACCGGCAGCCACTCCCGCGGCCATCCAAGGATCTTGATCGCCGAAAACCGACGCGCCGGGGTTGGCTGCTGAACCAAATAAGGGTCCGGCTAGGAGCCGCTGAACCTCTTGAACGCAAGTCAGGGAAATTTTTCTTAGAGCCTCTGCCAAAGCAGGTTCTGGAAGCTCGTCAGCGTCGCATGGATCCCAAGGAAGCCAGGAAAATTGGTCGAGAGCTGCAGCCGGCGGATGTGACTGAGATCATGGACTACGTCGAATCGGAGTTGACCTATGTTCTTCTCAATCCGGAAAATCGCGGCCTGGTGAATTTTCTCAGGCAAAGGTTCAGTGGGTTTGAGTGGCTAGGTAAAGCAGATGCCTATTATGCGACTTGGCCGGTCGATAACCTGCGGATGTCTTTAGAATTGTTGCACGGATACGATGAAAAAGAGGGGACCAAGCTTTGGATGATGGCGATGAATGTGCTTCTCAAAAAGTTCCCGGATGCAAAAAGGTTTTTCACTGATTCTTCCACACATCATTATGTCGATACCTACATCGGCAAGATGATCGCGTCGGCCGATCGACAAAGCGTAAGGAACCTGATCGCCCGGTCTTTGATGGATGGTTGGAGCGAAGTTTTTGCTCTTTGCGCAAACCCAGCGGATCGGTTTGAAAAGGTCATGAACGCTCTTCAATCTCTTTCTACGGATCAGCCCGGTGCGCAGGTGATCGAACTTTTCACCAGAAGAATTTTGCACAAAATTCGTAGAACTGTGAGCGAGAACTACAATCGTTCCCACTCTTACAACGATTCCTACCGAATTATCCTTCAACGGGCTGGGCAATATTTCCAGACCGTTGATGAGCCCCGCCTCGCCGAGGAGTTTCTCGAACAAGCAGAAGTATTCAAGGACATGAACCTCGATGACATTCTGTGGGAATTCGAGAGCCGGCTGGTTTTTGAAGACGTTCGCAATTATTTGCAAGAAACTCCGATTGAGGGAGGCATTACCAGGTGGCGTGGCAATCCAATCCCGTTTCGACAAACACAACAAGGACAGGTTGCCGGTAACTCAACAGGCGGGCAGGTTGGAGATGTTCCGGGATTGGCGTTAGAATTTCTTCCTCCCAAAAGCTACAAAACGGAGGATTTCATCCGGTTCATGCACGTGTTGTTACCCGGAGTGCACCAGATGAATGTGCGACTTGTGTTTGTCACCACAACCTCGGACACGTTGCCAGAAGCACTTCACACTCAGCTTGAATTCAAGATTTATGAGACTGACGCGAAAAAAGGAAAAACAACTCTGTTCGTGGAAACGCTTAAGTGAGGGGACTGAATATGGTGATCTGTGCGCTGCGGAACAATTCGAGAATTTGGATTTGCGTGGTGTTCACTCTTCTATTCAATGCAAATGTCAATGCAAATGCGAACGCGAACGCTATTCAGCTTGAGCTTCTGAACACGGCACGATTAGACATTCGCCCCATGGAGTCGCGGGATACAAAAAGTTTTGTAGAGATGTATTCGAATGCCGAGCTGATGAAACAGGCCAATACATGGGTATCCAGCACCGGAGTTTTAGAAAAGCAAGCTCAAGATATCATCCATGGCAACAATCGTATGAAGGCCGGCGATGGCATCAGAAGTATTAAGGACCTGGGCTTTGCAGTTATCGAACGGGCGACAGGTGTAACGATCGGATTTCTGGTCTTTTACCGGGAAGTGCGCGCTCCCTATTTTGAATCCAACACGGTCATCGATAAACTGCATCAATCCAGGGGTTTCGGGAAGGAAGCCCGAGCTTCGGTCATTCGTTTTCTTTTTGAACAGATGGGGGCCGAGGGCCTTATCTCAAGAATTTCTTCGAACAACAAGTTCTCACTTCAGTTGACTGAGAGTTTAGGCTTCCCACGCATCCGGGAAATTCAGGATAGAAGAAATCGTCAAGAGCTCCCTTCTGTTGAATTTCGCCTCTCAAAGCTTCGCTGGGAAAAGGGCGTTGACGAGCATGCGAATATTTTTGAAAGCCTAAACCTGCGACCTGCTTTAAGGGATATTTTGGACCTGCTCTACATGAACGACGAACTTCCTTACTGGTCAAAAGTCGCACTGAATTATCAGTATCTCATTAAGGAACCACAATTAGTGAATTCCATAGGTCCGGAAAATTTGAGCCTTATTGCTGAGGTCCTGGCCAAACAAGGGGAGCAAGATTTCTCCCTGGCAATGGATCTGACGATGTCTATAGTTCGGGCTTCAGTTCGCGATGTATGGCTCAATCATCCGCGGGCTCAGATTTTTGAAATACCTGATGTTTCGCGCTACATTGTCGTAGATTCGCTAAATCCAGCGAAGCACTCGACTATTCTACACGTGTCCGCCTCTGGCGAGACCAAAATGCCGAAAGTTCGCAATGAAAACCCTGAAATGAGTGGCACCACTTACTCGCTAGAAGGGGGCTTAACATTGCAGATCCCTTCGCCTGTAAGCATGAGTTCAGAGTTTGCCCAGGGTGAGCTGATCCGGCTGCGGCGGGTTTCTCACGCAGCAAGGATGCCCATCTCATGTTCTAAAGCAGGGTTCTCTCCGGCGAAGTGACACTGGCCAAATCACTCTGGCGAAGTGACGTCAAGTCCCGATAGGGCGTTGGTCGCGCCCTACTTCCCATTAAGTTCATTCAACAAGCGATCGGCGTGGTAAACCTTGGCCAGGGCCTCACGGAGAAAACCGATATTTACGGCCACGGCGCGATTGTCACGAATGTCGTAACCGAAATTACCACCCAAAGACTGAATATTGCCGTCAAAAATCAGCCCGACAACTTCGGGCTTGCCCGTAATTCCATTGGGATGAATGACTGGTGACCCGGAATTGCCTCCAACAATATCGTTGGTCGTGACGAAATTGACTGGTTGACTCATATTCAGCGTTGATTGAGCCTGAATCCAACTATCCGGAAGCTTGAACGGATCGATTCCCGTGGCATGCTTGAACAAGCCAGCAATCGTGGTGAAGGGACTCACCTCTTCGTTGTTCTGTTGGTATCCCTGAACGGAACCGTAGGTTATCCTTAAAGTAAAGGTCGCGTCTGGATAGGTTGAGGTCCCTTCGATGGCAAATCGCGCCTTGGCCAGTTGTTCCGCAAATTTCTCAGCCGGCCCAGCGAATGTCTTTTGGTAATCTTCATGGACGGCTCGAAAGTTGGGGTCAAGTTTCTTCGCAAATTGAATCAAAGAATCCGTCGAAGCGGCCAGTTTCGCGGGATCGAGCAGTTCCATCCTGACATCCCGATTCATCAGTTGTGATTTATCCACGAGGTCGTCAGCGAACTGAGTGATTTGCCCTTGGTCAAGGCCACCAAGAAATTGATGGTCGGTGTCCACTTCATGCAATAATTGTAGCCAAAGCCTCAGTTTGACCTTCTCTAGATCCGCATACATCGGCTCGGTCGTCGCGAGCACAGAGTCTTTCACAGAGGAAAATTCCGTATCGCTATAGCCTTCATATCTTTGATCATTCGGCTTGGTGCTTTCGGTGGCATGCCGGCAAAGGACAAGAGCCACATTGAAAATCCGGGACACGCCGGAGTACGACCCGTCGACAACCATCAGTTTTCGCAATTCAACCGGCGTGTGTTGGTAGGCTTTCGCAATGCCATCCAAGGCGCCACCCACTTCGGCACTTAACTTCGGATCGTTCGCCACCTTTTCGCGAAAAGCTTTTTCTGACTCCAACTTTTCGGCCATGATGCTTGAGTCTTTAAGCGCTTTAAGTTCGCCCTTGAGTGCTTTCATGGAGTTTTCAAGGCCAAAGACCGCTGATTGCGCCCTGAGCTGCTCTTCGGCACCTCGGCTTCTATAGTTCACCAATTCATCGTGAAACCGCTTTGAATACTGCACCCACGTTGGCAGCCTGAGATCACGTTGATAGGCCAGCTGCGCATAAGTGCTCTGTCGCTGCGTCGAACCGGGGTGACCCGTCACAAAGGTCAATTCGCCGGCTTGAATGTCTTTCGCGGCATAAGGGAAAAAATTCGTTGAGGTATCCAGCGGCTTTTCCTGATCGTAAACTCGCATGTAGGAAACATCGAGATCATAGCGCGGGAATTCAAAATTGTCCGGATCTCCGCCAAAGAAAGCAATCGCCATTTCAGGTGCGAAGACAAGGCGAACATCTTTGTACTTGCGGTATTTGTAGAGCTGGTATTGTCCCCCACTATATAAAGCAACGACTTCGCACCGGATGGTGTCGGCAGATCCGGAGCAGTCCTTCTCCAGCACAGCGACAGCGCCGTTCTTTGCATCGATGTATTCCTTACCTGACTTTCCTGTCGTTGCAGCGTTGATCGTGTCGGTTACATCAGTCACACCAATGAGCTGATTGACTTCGACGTCGGGACATTTCGCCTCCAATGAGAGGTCTTGCGCATAAAATCCCAGATTAAAATAATTCTTTCCTGAAAGCCCTGATAGACCTTGGAGACAACTTTCAGCGCAGTGATGGTTGGTCTGCACAAGTCCTTGAGGAGAAACAAAGCTTCCCGAACAGCCACGTGCCAAGCGGACCGAAGACATGCGAGTCGTTTCGAGCCATTGGGCGTCAGGTGCAAAACCATAACGCCTTTTCACTTCTTGGGCAGGAAAATGATCCAGAGTCCACATCCCTTCTTCGGCCAGGCACGTCTGGCCCAAGCCCATGACAACGGAAAAAACCAGGTGAACAAGGTAGCTCCATCGAGATGACCGCTGGGTCTGCAATTTGATCATTCATATCTCCTTGAATTGCGAGGAGCTGAGGCTCCATCTAGCGGCGAAATCTACAATATAAAGTGGTGAAACCCATTATGAAAAGTTCTCTGACCAGAATCTCATAGGAATGAGGACTTCGACTTTGCAATATTTTCAAACCCGCTATGCTTGTCTGCGCACCGGCATTTGCCGGATTCTATCTTGCACAGGGAAGTCCCACCATGGCGCCAGTAAGCCTAGCGTGGGGTAGTGACAATCCATATATTTCCCACCTATTTCAGGATAGAGCTGTCCGCGTTTTGTTCGAAGATTTCATTATGGATCCAAATCATCGAAGCTCTGAAATGGAGGAACGCTGGATAAATCATGCAGAAACCGATGTGTTTGCATTTTTTTTGGAGGAATTTGGGAAAGAAAATCTTCCCGTTCCTATGGAGCAGGCATACCCCAGCCGGCAGTTTATCGCCTTTCTCGAAAAACCCGCACCTGAACCAAGCTTGCCGGACTCTCGCAATAAAATTGGTCAAAGTATTCGTAATTTTTTGACTCGAGTTTTTCGGAAATTTTGAAGATGAAAAGACCGCTGACGTATGTTTAACTCCCAAGCTAAGCTTGTCTGCGCACCAGCATTTGCCGGACAAAATCGATGTGGCCGCGCAAGCCGTAGAACTGGTCGGCGAAGGCGGCACCGACCC
>PSRN01000167.1 GCA_003176075.1 Bdellovibrio sp. | reverse complement strand
CGAACGGGCAAAACCCGCAGTGGCAGCGGGACATATCGGAAATCAGCATGATTTAACTGGGAAAGTCCTGTTAACCACTGAAAGGTGGCCGCATGAATCGCGTCGAGGGATCTGAGGTTGGATTCAGGTGCAATTTGGCCAGCCAGATCGCAAATCTCCCTGCTGATTTCAAGACAGTCAAATCTAGACCATAGTTGTTTAAGATTGAATCTCAGTGAAATAAGGACAGCGGGCTGTCGTTCGCCCTGCATATGAGCTGCTCGAATGACCGCTCGTTCGGCTTCGAGCTTTAAGAGTCGTGAAGCAAAAAGACGATCCGCTGTTTCAAGTTTTTCAACTGCTTTTTCAAACCCAGGCTCCTGAAGAAGAATTCGCAACAAGGCCGACGTTTCAACAAAAATTGTTTTCACTCGTCCCTCAAAAAATTTAAGATTCCTTCTGAATCAGGCGCCTTAAGCCACTGAATTTTTTCAACCGGGGGAAATCTTTTCGAATCCTCAGTGCGCAGACAGATGGTCCCACTCTCTTGCCCTTGATCCAAAAATTGTTCGAGAGGAGACATGATTTCTTGGCGATTAGCCGGCCTGATTTCAGCAACCACCTGATCTCGCTCAGTCACAAGAACAGTCTCTCCCGATTTAACCAGGCGTAAATACTCACTGAGTTTTGCTTTGAGCGATTTGACGCCTACGGCTTTCATGGCCAGCCTCCGAAGTACCATTGTAACTACCGGTGACCACTGAAGTCAATTGAAGAGTAACCATTAATATTTTGACAGACCCTTAACGAGTGCTGGCCTGTCGATTCGAGGCGGGGGTCCGCAGGTTTTTCGATGGCAGCGGCTTAGCTTGCGAGGTGATCAGGCGCCGCGACTCTGCTTTTCCAGATTTTCCAGAATTGCGATGAGCTTTGGCCATGGCGGCGGCCTCTTCGGCATCCATGGCATCAAAAAGCCGATCTAAATCGGCGGAGGCTTTTTGGGCAATGAGCTGTCCGTGGTCCACTTGAGGGTTAGGAAGCCGAACGGGATGAGCTACGGAATGAGCTGCGGGATGAGTCGCGGAACGAGCCGCAGAATGAGTCGTGAAGCTGTGGGAACTGGCGCTTCGTGGTTTCTTTCTTGGACGATAGGCCAAGGACGGTTCGGCCTGTGGTTGGATACCCCAAATGTTCACAGAAAACGTCAAAACCGTGATCACGGTGATGGGTTTTAATAGCTTTAATGGTTTCATAGGATGCCCCTTGTTTTGATGCCCGGCAAAAAGTGCAAAGACTCCGGTTGCAACATCAACGGGGCAATCACGATGCCAACCTCAGCTCACCGAAGTCCATTCAGCTTCAGGAAAGTCGACGGATTTGTCAGGACCTTAAATCTGACCATCCACTCGACAAAGGATGGGAATTTTGCTTGTCGGGTTGGAGGAATTTCTTGATGCGCCGATGAATTCGAGGATGCCAAAGCGGAAAATGAACGCGCTGAAGATTGAACGTGAGCTTCTAGAACTTTCTATTGCCAGAGAGTTGCGGCACCTGGGTACATCGGCCGCCGTCTCCGCTTTTTCCCTTCTAACCATTTTCGGTGCCATTCAGTACTGGCTCGGTCATCTCGATATCCGGGTCGGTTCCATTTACGGTTTGCTTCTGGCAAACTTTGCCTTTCGCTTTTACTGGTCACAGCGCTCAATAGGAAATCCGGGGGAAATTTCGGTCCGTCTTTGGCGCTGGGTTTTCACCGCCAACGTGGCTTGGGGTGCGGCATGCTGGTCGATCCTGATGACCTGGGGTTGGCAAGCAGCGCAGTTTGAGGAGCGATTTTTCTATATGGTCATGATGTCGGTCCTTTTGTCCACGGCGACGTTCAGTCTCAGTACTTCGGGACGGGATTTTATCATCTTCACTGCCGTATCTTGCGCGTCTCTTTCCAGATGTATTTGGGACATTGATAACCTTGTTGTCCGATTAGGGACTCTTTCGGTGGGCCTCTTGTATGTCGCGGTCACCCTGATGATCCGTCGGCGCGCCTTTGATTTGTGGAAAGACAATCTTGTGAACCTCGAATGGATTTCTGTTGTCCTCAACGCCTTTCCCGGTGGCATCAGTGTTCTGCAGGGGGACAGCTACATCTATGCCAATACAAAAGTGGGACTTATCGTGCAACAAGCCGCCGCCGATATCGCCGGCAAAAAGCTAGGGTTCAAGGGTCCCGACAGTCTCTTTGCCGGGATGGTCCGCGATTTCCGGAACTCCAATCTGAACAGTCGGCAATTTGAATTGGAGCTGGGATCTCCACCCCGAAGCCATTTCATTCTGCTCACTAAATTCAAGAGTTTTAAGGATCTTATTTGTGTGATCTCAATCGACGTCCATGACCGGGTCATTGCTCAGAAAGAAAGTGAGGTCCAAAGGGCCAAGGCGATCGATTCGGCACGCTTGGCCTCGGTGGGAGTCATGGCCGCCGGAATTGCCCACGAGATCAATAATCCCCTGGCTATTATTTCCGGCTTGGCGCGCGCGGCAATTGATAAGATTCAGGACTGGCAAAAAGACAGCGTTATACCGAAGGATCACGGTCTGGTTCTGGAAAAAAACCTCGAGCAAATTGATCGCTCGGTTCATCGCATCGCCAAGATTATTCGAGGCCTGCGCGTGATCGCCCGCGACGCTGAAGATGACCCCAAGGCCATGAGCTCGCTCAACGAGATTGTAAAGGCATCGCTGGATTTTTGTCAGGAGAGGTTCTTAAAGAACGGCGTGGAACTCGATGTCGTCTATGGGCCGGTAACAACGCTTGTTTTGTGTCGGGAAGCGCAGATATCGCAAGTGATCTTGAATCTTTTGAACAATGCCTTTGATGCCGTGGCAAAGTTGAACAACCCCAGGGTCAAAATTGAAACTTTTGAAGATGAAACCCGGATCGGTTTCTATGTTGAAGATTCAGGTCCGGGCATTCCAGCTGATATCAAAGATAAAATCATGAGCCCATTTTTCACCACCAAGGCCGTGGGCCAAGGGACGGGACTTGGTCTGACTATCGCCAGCAGTATTATCGCTGATCATCAAGGACATTTGAAACTCGATGGCTCTTCGAAGAATACAAAATTTGTCGTGGAATTCCCAAAGGCGGCGCATTCAACGGGAGAGAAGGAAGTTGCGTGACAGTTATGGGGCGGCTTCGGACTAGGGCATTTATTCATGCATTCGTCACATATTATTTCTCATCACTTTAAATTATAGCAAAAGTAATTTTCTGGCGGCTCCTTTGGGAGCTCCGCCGCCCGGAGCGGCTCCGTCGGCACTTCCGCAAAACGGTCTTCCTCTCTGGCACAGAGATTGTATAAGAAAAGTGCCCTTCAATTTGATTTTCGTGAGAATGAAATTTCGCGATGGACGAGCGACGGACATTTTCGCCAACGTTCCGTCGAGAATTCAAAAAACTTTTTGCCAATCATTTTTGTTTGTTGACCCTTGTTCATCCTCGAAGGATGGTGCCGACCTACGAAGTGGCAATTCAGCCGCTTCGATCAAAAACGGGGGTCTTTATGCAGTCGATGTTTTTACAAGTCCTAATTGCTACAGCGGTCGTGGGCCAAGGGGCGCATGCGGTTGCAGCAAGAAAAGGATCTCAGGCTGTTACAAAGAAAGGATCACAGGCCGTTGCAAAAAACTGCTCAACAAAGCCGGAAGAGGCGTTGGAGTGGTACAATTCGGCAACCGACGGGGTAAAGTTGAGCGGTGTGAATGAGATGGCTCAGACGGAGGCATTGCAAATTGATGGGCTTGAAGATCCAACTGAGGAGCTTGCAAATTTGTGCCATTTTCCGCAAGTGACGACGGTATATATTTATTCGGATCGCTTTTGCGACAGCCACATCAAGGCCCTTTCCCAGTTGCCGAATTTGATGGACCTCGGGATCGACTCCAACTGTGTGAAGAATCTTGGAGCTGGGAGCCTGAAAGAGGCGGTTCCGAAGCTCACAAAATTGAATTTTGTGACCGACTCACTCAAGTTGTCTGGCCGGGAACTTCCCTCCACTCTGGAGGATCTTTCAATCAAAGTCCATGTACGTAGGGTCTCGGCCGCGGATCTCAGGGAAGAATCGGCGGACGATAAGGAAAGGACGGGTGAGGAGGGCGAGGAGGGTGAAGATGATCAGGCGGACCAGCCGGAACCGGTAGATACGCCTGTTCGCGTACGCCAAGTCGTCGATCTCTCATTCCTTCGATCGGTTCCAAGGTTAACAAAACTATGGATGTTTGATATCAACATTAAGGATGTATCCCCCATTGGGACTCTCAATAAACTGGAGAACCTGACGATGTTCGGAGTTGAGATGACCCAAGCGAAGCTTGAAGAACTGGCGCGCCTGAAAAACATAAGGAATCTCAAGCGGCTTGCGGCCTCCAGACTCGTAGGCATAAAGAATCTTGGTCCTCTCAAATCTCTTCAACTCGAGGACACATTCTTTAGGTAACACATGCGGGTCGCGAGGTTTGACCGCCCACGCTTGGATTTCAGGGTCTGAAGCTGTATTCCAACTTTTTTTGCGGCCGGACCTCGTGACGTTGCAGCTGTTTAGAACTTAGACATGGAAGTCTCGATCGATCGAGCCTTGAAAGTCGCTTATTTCTCTTATCACGCTCAATTTCCAGAAAAGTGACGGCGATTGTCTCTATCTGAGCCAATCTCAATGACCAGCATGGCTGTCTACCATGAACTGTTTCAAGCTGAGACCCGCCTCGTTCCGATTCGCCCTTTTTGGTTCGTCTGTTTCATTTTAAGACAGTTCTATCAAGTACGTGAAACTTCAATGTTTTTTTTGCTTGAATTGGGTCTCCAGTGGGCTTGGCCGGTTTGTTGCAAAATGAGTCAGCGTAGGCAAACTATTTTTTTTGCAGAGGGAGATTTTTATGAAAACGTCCAAGCAACTGATGATGGTGTTCAGCTTATTCGCTGTTTCAGCCATGGTCTTTTCAAACTTAGCCGAAGCGAAGAGGCGCAGATACAACTACAACAATGACGATTCAAGCTCAGGGAGCCGGGAAAGCGGTAAAAGCCTCGATAGGGCAATGCAGGAGGAGGGGAATATCGTCACAGACTCCAATTTGCCCGACGATGATCAGGTTCATTACATAGATGCGCTTAACAGTTATCAAGATGCCCTCTATTCTGGCGATGCCGAAAAAATAAATAAAGCTCTGGAAGTCTTGCGGCGCGAGAGGAAAAGTGCGGAGAGGATGATCGGCAATAAGAGAAACTTAGTGGTCGCCCAACAAGGTACTGATAGGGTCGTAAAACGCCTGGGCGAGAGCGGTGTTCGGGTGTCTTCTAATCGTCCGGAAAAAATTGCGGAGTTAAAGGACCTTGCTGCTCTACTAAGAGCTCCGGAAAACACTCGTAAAGAAAAGGACAAAGGTCGAGAGCTTGATGACCTGGCGGCAGATCCTGGTTACGGTCCGGAAGCAAATCTAAAAATTGCTCGTAAAATCAAAGAAGCAAGAGACTTAATAAATAGTAGTCCTGTTATGCAAGCGGCAATTAAATCCGGGGAAATGGTCAATTTTGCAGCTGGTGACAGGGCCCGTAGCAAGCTGGATGACTTGAAGAAAGAATTGAACAAAATCAAGGACGCCGATGCGAATGGTGAGAGCAAAGTTGATCCTAATTTAAGATATGATTACCGCCAAGCCCTTAAAAAAGCGGAAGAGGCCATCGACGATGGGAAAGAAAAGGTTGAAGGTAATGAAGTAGGTGGTAAAGACCTGGCCGGTGTAGTTAATAAGGCCAGTAAAATGGTCAATGCTGCTAAAGATATGCAACAGGGAGACAGTTCAAAAACGCTGGCAGCTATGAAGCAACTTGATGAACTTGATGAAACTCTTAATAAAGCTAATGGACGTTTTCCCTGGATTACTGGTCTCCCTGAAAGTAAAGCCATCAAGATTAGAATAGACGATGCCAGAGAAGACATTCTAGAGAATGGACTTGACCCAAAGACAGCGGCGCGCAGAATCGCCCAAATAGATCAGGATCTTACAAAAGCGGCAATCGACCACACTGACGATTCAAGCGAAAAGCAAAGAATTGGAAGGGAATGGGCAGATCGTGTGCAGGCACGAGGGAATCCTTTCGATAGAGAATCAGATAAAAGTTTCGTCAGTTCAATCGTCTGCAGTAAAGGTGGAATGTATATTGCGAACGAAAATAAGTCTGGCGAAGACAGGAGGAGCGGATCCGTCAGTGATTGGGTTTCGTGTCCTGTAGTTTCCAGTCTGGCGCAATTCAGGCAAGTTACGGGATTGGACGATATCGAAGGCGGCTGTTCGCGATCTGATTTGAGACGTGGCGAAAGGACGACACGTCGAACGGCCTGCGATGCCCGAGCTGGTCTGTTGAATTTTCCGAGAGAAACCTCAGCACCGACCATCAAGTGTGTGCCAGACGAAGGAGATACAACGAAAGCTTGCTTAAACAATGCGCAAAAGTTGGAAGGCCCCTTCCTTGCAAAGGTTGTTGCGTTCTTGAAGACAGGTTCAAACCTGGACGCTTTCAAAAAAGGCTGGCGTGAAACAACGGTGGGTTGCAGAAACATCCAACCACGGGTTTTTCGCGTAGCAAGAAGCGATGATTCGGAAGAGCCCCAACAAATGACCCGCGAGCAATGCGGTATATTGCTAGACCGCTACGAGACCCTTGCTAGTGTGCTGCGTGTGACAGGTGATGAGCCTGATGTAACCAGTAACTTGAGGGAGTACGCCCGCTCGAACTACCGCAGGAGCTATTACCGCTTGAGATCTGCCGATGCCTCCAGGACCGGCCAGCGACCTTAAGAGCTGGCGCGAAGGACAGAGTAAGACAGCAGCTGGTGCAAAATTCAGTTGATCCAAAAAAGCCCTCAAGCCAAGCAAGGTTGAGGGCTTTGTCCTATTCGAGGGCTTAGCCCTTCATGCTTTGGTGGAGGCTGCGAACGTTCTTGTTGCGATAATTCTCGCTGATAAAATTCCAATTCAGATAGTCTTTCATTGCTTCCAAAAACGCTTGCCTGCGATTGCGGTAATCAATGTAGTAGGCGTGCTCCCACACATCGGCCGTCAGCAGGGGCCGCAGATTTGAACCCTTAAAGGGGACTTCGGCATTGGAGGTGGAAACGAGCTTCAGATCCCCTTCGGGGCCGGCACACAACCACGCCCAGCCGGAACCGAATGTCTTTACTCCGGTATCGACGAACTGTTTGTACATGGATTCAAGCCCGCCAAAGCTTTTTTGCAGGGCTGCTGAAAGCTCGGCTGAAGGCGCTCCGCCTTTTCCCTTGGGAGCCAGGTTGAACCAGAAGAAAGTGTGATTCCAAGCTTGGGCCGCGTTGTTAAAGAGAGGGCCTGAGTTTTCCAGCACCAGGGCCTCGAGTGTTTTGCTCGCCAAAGCGCCATTGGCCTCGATCGCCTTGTTGAGGTTTTCAAGGTAGGTGGCGTGGTGTTTGCCATAGTGGAATTGCATTTGCTCTTCACTGAAAAGAGGTGCCAGTTCGGTCAATTTGTACTCTAGCTGAGGTAATCGAAACATATCACAATCTCCTTTGTTATTTGGGCGTGTTCAAACACGCCCTTGTGTTACCGACCGTGTTACCGATCGTGTTGCCGAGGTGACGTAGCATCCTTACCATAAGCGGCGGCGGCGGCAAAGTCTGTTAAACTTTATTATTGTTGCACGAGCAGGGAGTTGGACAAACGGCAAGAAGATGAAGCCCCCATCTTTAGTGGCGGCCAATTTCTCCGACAAGTGCAGAGATGGAGACACTGGATTTCGAGTATGAATTCAGCTTTGACGACGGCACTTCGCAAAAGTTCTCCATCCAAATCGACGCCAAGCTCCTCGTGGTGAAAGACGACCCCAATTACCGGCCACCCGACTGGACCCTTCTGGAGTTCAAACAGTGCGGCAATTGCCCCTACTCGGTGAACGAAAAGAAACATTGCCCGGTGGCCCTGGGGCTGGCGCGGGTGGCTGAGTCTTTTCGCGGCGAAACCTCTCACCGCGAAACGACAGTGACGGTGCGAGGCCCCAGTCGTTTGTATCAAAAAAGGACGGATGTGCAGATTGGTCTGCAAAGTCTCTTCGGCTTGACGATGGGTGCTTCCGATTGCCGCCACATGGATTTGTTCAAGCCCATGGTGCAATTCCATCTGCCCTTCGCGACCTTCGATGAAACCATAATTCGAGTCATTGGCAACTATCTGGTCGAAGAATACCTCAGGATTCAGGACCATCGCGCCGGGACCGCTGACCTTGAACTTGAAGGTCTTAAGGAAGCCTATCGGCAAGTCAATTTGGTGAACCAGGGGATGATCAACCGGATCAGAGCCGTCGCTAAAGGGGACGCTGACCGCAACGCCATCATTATTCTCGATAGCTTTGCTTCACTTCTGCCGCTGGAGCTGGAAGGTGAGAAGTCGGTGCTTCGCCGGGTATTCCTTAAAGAAGGGGCTGAACAAAAAGAATCAGCGTGAGTTACACCCGTGGGCCTTGCACCCGCCGCCAGCGCAGGGTCGAAAAACCTTGTATTGATAGCATCATTTGATACTATCAATACATGAAGCCGCCTTTTACTCTCAGCCCGCACATGCTTCGGCTATGCACCGAAATCGCGCGCTCCCTCGGGCGACTTGAGGGGTCCCATGTGGCGAAAGCGGGGCCGAAGCTCCGCAAATCCAATCGCGTGATCCAAAATCACTCGCAGATAATCCAAAATCGCGTGCGGACGATCCAAGCGAGCCTGGCCATCGAAGGGAATACGCTCGAACTCGATAAAGTGACGGCGATGATTGAAGGAAAGCGCGTGATTGGCCCACAGCGCGAGATTCTCGAAGTTCAGAACGCGATCAGGGCCTACGACCAAATCCTGAGCTATAACCCCCATTCCGCCAAGTCGCTGCGGGAGGCCCACGGCGTGATGATGAAGGGCCTCGTCGTTGACGCCGGAAAATGGCGATCCAAAAACGTCGGAATCTTCCAGGGCGAAAAAGTCGCGCACGCGGCGCCGCAAGCGAAGCGAGTCCCGGAGCTGATGGATCGGCTTTTTGCCTTTTTCAAAGCGGAGAAGGAATCGCATCCCTTAATTTTGTCAGCCGTTTTTCATTACGAGCTGGAGTTCATCCATCCCTTTTCCGATGGCAACGGGCGCATCGGCAGACTTTGGCAAACCACTTTGTTGACGAGGTTTCATCCTCTCTTCGAGTTTACCCCGATCGAGTCGGTGATTCATCATCGCCAAGAGGCATATTATAAATCACTCGGCCTCGCCGACAAGGCCGCCGACGCGAGCCCCTTCATTGAGTTTTCCCTGGAAACGATTCTTGAAGCCCTGGAAGACCTCGGCGTGACCATTCGGCCCGAACCGCTCACCGCGGGACATCGGCTTGAAATTGCTGGCGAGCGATTTCAAGAGCGAACGTTTTCGCGGAAAGACTACCTCTCTATCTTCAAAACCATTTCCACCGCGACAGCCAGCCGTGACTTAGTTCAAGGCGTGGAGGACGGCCTTCTGGTGAAGACCGGCGAAAAGGCGCTCGCTTCGTATCGCTTCAAATAGGGCCACGGATGGGTCACTCGAGAGTGGTCAGCTCGCGCTGGTATTCGTACATCTTATTGCGAAACCCGGCCTGCTCGTTTTGCATGGCGCTGGATTCGTTGCGGGCGCGATCAAGATCGAATTGGATCTGTTGCCGCTGCACACTGAACGTGTCCTCCGTTGTGCTATTTTCGGTCACCGCTCCCGCGGCGACTGTTCTTTGCACGACCCGCTGGGGCGGGGGCAAAGTCGCCAGACGAAATTGCAGATCGTTGATGTGTTGTTGGTTGAGAGCCAATTGATGGTCCAGATCGGCCACCTTTTGTTGCGATTCCACAACCATGGCGCTCAGATATTTCTTGCGTCCCCTTTGATATTCTTTGAGAAACCCGGCCTCCAGGTCGGCGGGACAAATCTTGCCGTAGACCTTGCCGGTGCTGCCAAAGGTAAAGCCGCTGTCAGGTTGGCAAAACTCGCGCAGCCCTTGGGCATGAACCTGTTGCAGTTGCCGTGTTTGTCCGGGGTCACAAAGATCAAGATTCAGATTTTCGCCCCGCCGGCCTGTTTGCCGAACCACATCGGGTCGGCAGTAGTTCGCCATGCCTTCCTTAAAGCCGTTATCGAGTTGCGCTTCGCTGATATTGGCTTCGGCTTTGCGGCATTTGCCGATGTAATCGTCGTTCGAGGGCCGCACTCCCTTCATGGCGAGATCAAAGCCGTACTCATGCCAATTCTTGGATTCGCAGTCCTTGCGCAAGAAGTAAGTTGTGCAACCGGCGGTGATCAAAGCTGCCAGGGAAAGGAAAGTGAATCGCTGAGCGATGAGCCACCCGTGGCGCTGCAGGTGAATCTTCATGGCAAAGAAGTTCTTCATTTTTTTGACTCCTGTGTTGGCAAAATATGTTGGTAAAATACTTAGACGATTCCCTACCCAAAAACGAGCGTCAAGGAAGGCGTGGCGAGTGACTCCTCTTTTTTTTGGCCATAGCTTTTTTTGCCCATAAATATTTTTTTAGACATTCCTGAAAAGACTTCTTGAATTGCCTAATCTGTGACAGGCAAGATTTTCGGCGAGCGTGGGCGGCGAATGTTAAAGTCGTTGCCCTCGGCAACTCCGCAGAGCCACGGGCGAGTTTCATAGCGTTTCCTCCTTGTGAGGAACGCCCTAGGGGGGGGAATTCATGAAATCTTT
>PSRN01000016.1 GCA_003176075.1 Bdellovibrio sp. | reverse complement strand
TTGACCGCGTAAAATCCGCTCCCACAGCGAAAACGTCTGGATTTAAGTCGAGAAAAAGTGGGAAAACCCTGTTACTTTGTCGATGACGCCGTCCCCGTCCCCGTCAATGGATTCGGTTTTAGGTATTGGCAGTATTATGGTATTGAGTCCAAGTTTGATTTTTCGCCAGCTTTCCGCAGCTACCCCGAGTGGGACAACCGGCGGGAAGAAGCCTTATTTCTCAAGTATTTGGTGGGTGACTATGAGTACACAAACCACAACAATCGACTGGCTATTCCAGACATGGATCAACGGGCAGTAGCCATCGATAATGACCGGGCGTTTGCAGAAGGATGGGATGGCGTTTCTCCATTTTTTAATGACTTTTACAAGAACTGGGAAGTTCACCCGCTCAGCGATCGCATGCCCGGCAGACCAAGTGTCATTCGAAAAATCTTGTTCGTATCCGAAGACGAGCTTCGGAAGGCGCTGCAGCCCTGGAAAGGACATTGGGGGCTGAGCGACACGCAGGTCGAAGAGGCAGTATCCCGCCTGTGGCGATACAGGGAGGAAAAAGGCCTTCTACTCAGCCGACGCCTCTCGCGCCTGGAACAAGCGAAATTTCGTTACCTTATGGCTGAGCGAAAAGTTCTTCCACCGCGATTTCGTCCAAGCTCAGCTCTCAAGCTGGGGTCGAAACTACCAGGTATGATTTTGCGACGCGCAGGGTGGAGCACAACCACCGGCAAAGTGGTTCCCGTCCATTGCTCATTAGTCCATTGATGATTTACTGAGTCTGAGAGACTGGATCATTAAACCCAGGAGCTCATCGATGGCCCCTTGCGGCTCAAGATTATTTCTATCGCCGCAGCAACCAATAAAGAAATGTCAGAAGCAGACTCACCAAAATTGAAGTTGTGAGCGGAAAATAAAATTGGAAATTGGGCCGTTCAATCATGAAATCGCCAGGCAATCTTCCAAGCCTTCCCAGTCCAGGAATTTTATCTCCAAAAAGAACAAATATTCCCACGAACATCAAAGCCACGCCCACCGCGATCAGGAGTCTTCCGAAATCTTGATTCATGTCTTGCTCACCACAACTTTCCTCATCTCATCTCATCTCATCTCACCGCAGAAGTTGATTGATTTTGGTTCGTAATCGCTGGCGTAGCGGGCCTCTGTCCACCCGATGCCCCAAAAGCTCTTCCAGGCTAATCATCACTTCAGAACGCAGGCCACAAGGTTTGAGACCTTGGAAGGCGCGGGGATCCCAGTCCACGTTAAGAGCCGCGCCATGAAAGCTGACCCAATGGCGAACCGCTATTCCAAGCGAGGCGACCTTTCTTTCATTCACCCACACACCAGTTTCTTCTCCATTTGATGATGTTGATGATGGTCCATTTTCCAAGGCTGGAGCCTGTTTGCCGGAAGCTGCTACGCCATATTCCGCCAACGTTTCAACGATGGCTTGCTCCAGTTTGCGAACGACTCCAACGACGCCCAGTGAACGAGCCCTTTCGGAGCGCTTAAGATTGAAGATCGGATAAATCACCTCCTGCGACGGGCCGTGGTAGGTGGCTCTCCCCCCCCGCGAAACAGTGACCATTTGTCCTTCCCAGCCGAAAACATCGTCGTCGAGAGTTTTTCGCCCTCTCGTAACGACCGGAGGATGCGAGCAAAAAATCAGATACCCTGGCTCACCGCTCGCAGCCACCTCTTCGACCAAATGTTCTTGTTGGCGAAGAGCCATCTCGTAGCCAATAAGACCCCAGTCGAGTGGCCTCAACGTAGACTCAGACTCAGACTCAGAGTCAGGCTTCAGCATGAGCGTCGATTCAGATTTAAGCTGTAACATCCCTTCCTCGATTTAAAGGTCGTTGAATCATATGAATGGCATGTCCGAGAGTGGCTTCAGCCGCCTCCATCATGGTTTCCCCGAGGGTGGGGTGCGGATGAATGGTCAGGGCCAGGTCTTCGAGCCGCGCTCCCATTTCGAGCGCCAGCGCCGCCTCGGAAATCAGATTGGAAGCTTCGGGGCCGGCGATGTGGACACCCAATAGAATGTTTGTCTTCCCGTCGGCGACCATTTTTACAAAGCCGTCGGTTTCCATCATCGAGACGGCCCGGCCGTTGGCCCCGAATGGAAACTTGGCAACCTTCACTTCAAAGCCCTTCGCTTTGGCTTCGGCTTCAGTCAGTCCGGCACTGGCGATTTCGGGGTCGGTGAACACAACGGCGGGAACTGATTTGACATCAAAGACGCGGTTGTGACCGGCGATCACCTCGGCGACCAGGATGCCCTCATGGGAGGCCTTGTGCGCCAGCATGGGCTGGCCGGCGATATCGCCAATGGCAAAGATGTGTGGAACACTCGTCCGTTTTTGCGCGTCCGTCTTGATAAATCCCCGCTCGTCAAGTTGCACGCCCGCCGCTTGCAATTTGGTCTGGTCCGAATTCGGCCGGCGCCCGACGGTGACGAGAACCTTTTCGCACTGAATGACGTCTTCTTTCCCCGCGATATCAATGGTGACCTCAATTCCGGCGCCAACCTTCTTGCAACTTTTGGCTTTGGCGCCCGTCAAGACCTCAACGCCTTTCTTTGTCAATTTGCGGGAGACAATCTGCGCGCAATCCGGATCCACCACACCACTCAGAACAGCCGGCGCCGCTTCAACCACCGTGACTTCGGAGCCAAATTTCGCCAAATAGCTGCCGATCTCCAGACCGATGTAACCGCCGCCGATGACGACGATACTTTTCGGGATTTGATCCAGCGCCAAAGCCCCGGTGCTCGACAGGATGTTCTTTTCGTCAAAAGCAAAACCCGGAATTTCAATGGGGCGGGAGCCGGTGGCAATGATGAAATTTTTCGCGGTGATTGTCTCGGTCGCCGGGGTGGGCTGCGCTGCCGAAGTCGGTGCCTTGACCTCCGCAGACGCCACGGGTGTTTTCTTGCTTCTGACCAGAACTTCATTGGGCGACTTAAATTCGGCTTCGCCATTGAGAATGGTCACGGAATTCCCCTTGAGAAGTTGCTGCACGCCGCCTGACATTTTGTCGCAAACCGATTTCTTCCACGCGAGGGTTTTCTTGAAGTCCACTTGGATCTTGCCAAGCTGAAAACCCATGCCCTCGGCATCATGTTGGGCTCGATCGAGAAAGTGCGCCGCCGTAATCAAGGCCTTGGAAGGAATGCAGCCCACGTTGAGGCAAACTCCACCCAAAAATTCGCGCTCGATCACCGCGGTTTTCTTGCCGAGCTGGGCCGAGCGAATGGCGGCAACGTACCCGCCGGGACCGGCTCCAACCACGACCACATCAAAATCTTGTGCCATCATTTATTCCTTTCTGAATCCTATCTGAACATCAGTCCCGAACATCAGCTAGTGCAAATCCAGCATCAGGCGGCCCGGGTTTTCAATTCTGGCGATGAATTCGCGCAGAAAGTTCGCGGCGACGGCCCCGTCAATCAGTCGGTGATCGCAAGTGACGGTGAAGTTCATGGTTTTAACGGCCTTGAATCCTCCGCCTTGCGCCACGACCACCTTGTCGGTGATTCTGTACACCCCAAGAATGGCGACTTCCGGATGATTGATGATCGGAGTCGCGAAGGTGCCACCGACCGAACCCAAGTTGGTGATGGTGATCGTCGCCCCCTTCATCTCGTCGGGTTTGAGTTTGCCTTCGCGCGCGCGCAGGGACAGATCCAAAATCTCATAACTGATTTCCAGGATCGACTTTTGATCGGCGTTTTTGATGACCGGAACGACCAACCCATTGGGAGTGTCAGCCGCGAAGGCCACGTTAAAATAGTGCCGGTAAACGATTTCACCAGCGGCGTCGTCGATGCTGGCGTTGAAGGAGGGAAATTGCCGGCAAGTCGCGATCAGGGCCTTCATCACGAAAGGCAGGTAAGTGATTTTGGTTTTATTTTTTTCAGCGGTTTCTTTCAGGCTTTCCCGCAACTGCACAAGTTCACTGACGATGGCCTCGTCAGCCAGGGTGAAGTGCGGAATAATTTGCTTGGCCAGTTGCAGGTTCTCGGCGATTTTTTTGCGGATGCCGCGCAGGGGAACGCGCTCTTCCTGGGTGGACGGGGGGAGGGCTACGGGCGGGCGCTGGAACGGCCGGGGAGCCATCGACGGAGGCACTGCGGAGGTGCTGAAGGCACCGGCTTGGCCAATCTCAAGACCGAAAGAACGGCCTCCGCCGTTGGACTGCAGAACATCCTCGCGGGTGACTCTGCCGGCAAGGCCACTGCCGTGAAGCACATTGATATCCACGCCCATTTCGCGGGCCAATCGACGAGTGGCCGGAGTGGCCAAAACGCGGGATTCAGCGGGTGGCGGATCAATCATCGGCGATCGCGGTGAGGCTGATGATGCCGATGATGCCGATGCATTCATGGCTAAGGGCGGGGGGGTTGGCTTCGCGGTTGGCGCCGCGGCCTTGGGGGGTGGTGCCGCCGCTGCCGCCGCCGCTCCTTCGAGAGTTAGCATAACTTTTTCAACGGCGACAATTTCCCCGGGCTTGAACTTCAGTTCTTTGACCACGCCTGCGACGGGCGAGGGAACCTCCACCGTCGCTTTATCGGTCATCACTTCAGCGATAGGTTGATCCGGCTTAACGATCTCGCCGGGTTTGACCAGCCATCTAATAAGTTCACCTTCGGTGACGCCTTCACCCAATTCGGGGAGTTTGACTTCCGTCGCCATTTTGAATTTGCTCCTTTGTTTTTTGCAAATCTACAAGTCGGTGCCTTTGGCACCTCCACATATACCTTTCATAAAGAATTCACCCGCGCGGTATGAACTTCGTACCAGGGGACCTGAGGCCACATACAGAAAACCCATTCCCTGAGCGAGCGTCTCCCATTCCTTAAATTTCTCTAAAGTCACATAACTCTCCACCGGCAAATGCCGTGGGGTGGGTTGCAAGTACTGACCAAAGGTGACCACGTCGCAGCCCACGGCGCGCAGATCTTTCAGACATTGCAGGATCTCGCCGTCCGTTTCGCCAAGGCCCAACATCAAAGAACTCTTGGTGTAACGAGTGGGATCTTTGCCCTTCACCCGTTGCAGGACGCTCAGCGATTGGCGATATCCCGCCCGGGGGTCGCGAACGGACTTTTGCAAGCGTTCCACGGTTTCAACGTTGTGAGCGAAGACGTCGGGTTTCGCCTCGACGACGATATCAATCAATTCGCTCCGTCCGCGAAAATCAGGAGTCAAAATTTCAATCAGCAGCTCTGGGTTTAGCTTCTTGGTGGTGCGAACCGTTCTGGCGAAATGTCCAGCCCCTTGATCGGGGAGATCGTCGCGATCAACGCTGGTGATAACCACGTATTCGAGATCCAGTTGCGACAGTGAAAAGGCGACCTTCTCGGGCTCCAACGGATCCAGTTCCCCTCGCGGATGCCCGGTCTTAACGTGACAAAACTTACAGCCCCGGGTGCAAGTGTCGCCCATGATCATGATGGTGGCGGTGCCGCCCGACCAGCATTCACCGATATTGGGGCACCTTGCTTCCTGGCAAACGGTGGCGAGTTTCAAGCCGCCAAAAAGCGTCTTAAGCCTCGCGAAATTTTCTCCCGAGGGGGCACGAACTTTGAGCCATGAAGGCTTGCGGGTGGAGGAGTGTGCTGACATTCAAAACAACGTTTAGTTCGGCGCTGGGATTTTGTCTTGGACAGGAGCGTTATTGGATGTCTGCGGAGTCGCCAACGGCGACGACTTGGCGGGTGGAATCGCCAACGGCGACGACTTGGGGCTTGAATTGGCTTCCGACTCCCGCCAAAAGCAAATGGAAAGGAGGGAGCGAGCAACGAAGGGAACCGTAGTGAAAGGATCAGGAAGTAAAGAAATAAGAATGAAAGGAAATGACCAATGAAGTGGGACAAAGAGATTGTCGAAGGGCGATTTATTCGCCGCTATCAGCGCTTCTTTGCCGAGGTCGAGCTCGGCGGCCAGATCGTTGTGGCCCATGTCCCAAATACAGGCTCGCTCCGGAGCTGTGTCGAAAGCGAACGACCGGCCTTGCTCTCACCCTCCGACCGTCCGGAGCGGAAGCTGAAATTCACCTTGGAGGCCCTGCAGGATCCGGCTGGGGCCTGGGTCGGCGTCAACACCAGTCGCCCCAACCATTGGGTTCGCGAAATTTTTCGGCAAAAATTGATCCCCGAGTGGTCTTCGTTCGACCATTTTCAGGGAGAGGTCAAAATCAATGAAAAAACCAGGCTGGATGGAATGTTATTGGGACCGGGGGGGCGCAAGCGCTACCTGGAGGTAAAGAGCGTCACTTGGGCCGAGGGCACCACGGCCCAGTTTCCCGATACGGTCACCGAGCGGGGACAGAAACACTTGCTGGAATTGATGGACTTGGTGGCGCGCGGTTTCGAAGCGGAAATTATTTTCATCCTGCAACGAGGGGATTGCGAAATCTTTCAACCCGCGGCCCAGCTCGATCCGCGCTACGCTGAACTGTTTTTCCAGGCGCGGTCGAAAGGCGTTGGGATGCGGGTGATCCCGGTGGAACTCTCGCCGCAAGGTTATGAGTTCCGCTGCGCCAACGAAGTTGAATTCCTTGAAGAGTTTCGGAGCTAAATAGTCATCACTTGGCTACTGGCTTTTTTTTTTTTTTTTTTTTTTTTTTTTTTTTTTTTTTTTT
>PSRN01000129.1 GCA_003176075.1 Bdellovibrio sp. | reverse complement strand
ACGCTCGGTCACTTTGCGGTACCGATTTCAACCGGAGTCTGGAGGCGAAAACAAACGGGTTAAAGTCGAAATCACCTGTGAATTGATGGCCCTAAATCCAGTCAGATGGCCAAGGTTTGGTGTTATGGGAACAGGAGTCCTCGATCCACACGAGAAGGATCGAATTCCAGAATCACACGGGGGTCTGGCTCGATCAGCTTTTTGTTTTTTCCCTTATAGTGAAGACGGGTCAGGATATCGCGAATGATGTTGATTCTAGCCAACCTTTTATTATCGGCTTTAACGATAGTCCAAGGAACAGTGGGATTGCCCGAGCGCACCAGCATTTGGTTGCGGGCCTTGCTATATTGTTTCCAGAATTTTAGCGCCTGATTGTCGATCGGGCTCACTTTCCATTGCTTGAGCGGATCACGTTCCCGATCGCGCAGGCGCTTTTTCTGTTCTTCTTTCGAGATATCAAGGTAGTATTTGAGAAGCTTGATGCCAGAGCGGACTAGCATTTCCTCGAACTCGCCGATCGACGCAAAAAATTCTTCGTATTCTCCCTTTGAGCAAAATCCCATGACATGCTCGACGCCAGCGCGGTTGTACCAACTTCTATTGAACAAAACGAGTTCTTGCGCTGCAGGCAAGTGGGGAATATAGCGCTGAAAATACCATGAGGCCTGGTCTCGATCGGACGGTTTTCCGAGCGCAACAACTCGGGTTTCACGCGGGCTCAGATGTTCAACGATTCTCTTGATCGTTCCATCCTTACCAGCCGCGTCCCGGCCCTCAAAAATAAGCAAAATTTTGTCGTTACATTGGATGAAATGGCGTTGCAACTTCACGAGCTCAATTTGAAGTTTGCGAAGTGTTTCGCCGTATTCCTTTTTGGTTATGGCTGGAGAATCGGATTTGCTCATTGCCTGTCGAACCATGAGCAGAACGCCATTTGAAAGCGCAGTTTTTGTGTCATCAAAGCCTTTGTCCTTTGTTGTTGCTTTGTGACCATTCCCACCCTCAGCAAAATTCAATGGATTGTGCCGGAGGTGAAAAGCAGCACAAAAATGATCTTCATATCCCCACCTCAGCTGCTAACCTAGCCAACCATTCGCCAGGTCCTTTTGCTAGAAGAGGCCTCTTTTAAGGCCCCTCCATAAGATCACAACTTTTCGACAAAAGTTCCCTCTTCGACCTGAATTCCCTGGTCAAATTTGACGAGTGAGTAATGTTGGTTGAGGATTTCCTTGACGGTTCCCTCGCCAATCTCTTTCTTTTCGCATCCGGCACCAGCACCTGAGTAAGCTCCGCTTGGACCTTTCGAGTGACAGACGTTTTTGAATAATCTGACTCGATCACCAGGTTTGACTTCTCCTTCTCCCATGCAAACGTGAGCTTCATTGTCGGATGTTTTCATGGCCACGGATCCACGCATGGCGGTGTGGGCGCATCCAAACAATCCAACACTTGCCGCAGTTAACAGAGCTAACATTCCTACTTTCATTTGAGTCTCCTTTTGTCGTTTCTAACCATGTCTGCCCCCTTAAATTTAGACAGACGAGGCTTCACTGTCACCAGCTTTCACAAAGTTTGATCGCCACAGATCCTCTCGTCCCCATCCACCTTAACGTTCGAAGGATTCTTGGTAATCGCCAGGATATCGGCGAGAAGCGCCGCTCAAAGCCTTGCGGATCCATTCCCCCTCAACAAACCAATTATCGATTAATCAGCTCCAAAATTTCCTCGATCTTATCGTTGGTTTCGAACGCATCTTTTGATTGGAACGCCTTTTTCACGCATCCACGGATGTGTCCGCGGAGGATTTCGGATTCCAGGCTTTGCAGAGCATTTTTAGCAGCACGAATTTGTTGAATGATGTTTGGACAGTACTCACGGTCATCGATCATTCGAGCCACTGCATTCAACTGCCCCTTGATACGGTTGATGCGCTTCTTTGAGGCCGAATGATCCGGATGAACTTCAGGCGAGGGCGAAGTCGCGGTCGCTCGTTTTCGCAGCTTTGCGCGCTAATCTGCGCTTTCCACGAAATCAATTATTTGCCAGCTGGTTAAAATGGAAGGCAGCGTCTTTTATCATGTGGTCTATGCACCACCTTGCATAGACCCTACCTAAAAGAAGACCCAGCAGTTTCTGCGGTCCCGTTGGCAAACTGTATTCAATGAAGACTGAGACCTTTGAAGTCGACCCATTGGGGTTGATCTCAAATCCCATTCGATACTGGTCAAGGACGATCATTTTCTGAGGACCGACAGTCTCCCACGCCTTTCTGCGCGGCGGCTGTCTTTCCGAGATGCGTTCTCGGACGAAAAGGGGAATTCCCATCATCGAACCGCGAAGTACGATCTCCGCGTCTTTTTCTTTTCCTTGTTTTGAATCCAGATCAATTTTCATCCTCGATCCAGCCATCATCCAAGACGATCTTTCCATATGTGACGAAAGCCGTTTTTGATCATCAAGGTACGAAAAAATCTGCTCGGGCGGTGCCGCAATTGTAGCCGAACTGACCATTCGAAAAGGGAAACTCTTTGCGTTCAAGATAGACTCACCTTCTTTAAAAGAAGTGCATTTCCGACGACGGAAACCGAACTCAGACTCATGGCTGCTGCCGCGATGATGGGACTCAGTAAAAGGCCGAAGACGGGGTAAAGAACGCCAGCCGCAAGCGGAACCCCCAGCGCGTTGTAAACGAATGCAAAGAACAGATTCTGCTTGATGTTTCTCAGTGTCCCCTCGCTCAAGGCGCGCGCCCTGACAATCCCGACGAGATCTCCCTTGACGAGAGTGAGGCCCGCTGTGTTCATGGCGACGTCCGTGCCTGTGCCCATGGCGATCCCGACCTGAGCCTGCGCCAGCGCTGGAGCATCGTTGATTCCGTCGCCGGCCATCGCGACGAATTTGCCTTGGCCTTGCATTGTTTTGACGATTTCAGCCTTCTTTTGTGGCAGCACATCGGCGAAGAACTGATCGACTCCGACTTTCTTCGCCACCGCTTGCGCGGTCTTTGTGTTGTCGCCGGTGAGCATGACAACCTGAACACCCAGGCCTCGCAATGTCTTGATCGCCGAGACCGTAGTTTCCTTAATGGGGTCAGCCACGCCAACGAATCCAGCGAGATTCCAAGTCGGTGCCTTCGGCACCTCCGCAGAGGTAGCGACCGCGACAAGCATGACCGTCTGGCCGTCTTCTCTGAGGGCATCCATTTGCGACTCAAAGGGCTTGAAAGCTACCGAGAGATCCGACATCAGGGCCTGATTGCCAACCGCCACGCTTTTGCCGCTCACTTGAGCGAGGATTCCTTTCCCCGTGATTGACTTAAAATCAGACACTTCCTGAAGGGCCAGCCCCTTCTCTCTGGCGCCATCAACAATGGCCGTGGCCAGAGGATGTTCACTGGCCTTCTCCACGCTTGCCGCAAGAATCAGAAGATCGGACTCCAAAAGCTGTCCACTACTCGTCACTGTGACCAACTTTGGCTTTCCCAAGGTCAGCGTTCCGGTCTTATCAATGACGAGGGTATCCACTTTGCGCATAAGCTCGATGGCTTCCGCATTCTTGAATAGTATTCCCATGGTCGCGCCCCGCCCCGTGGCCACCATGATTGACATCGGCGTTGCCAACCCGAGCGCGCAGGGACAGGCGATGATCAACACCGCAACGGCGTTCACAATGGCGTGAGCAAGCTTCGGGTCTGGACCCACCAATGCCCAAACCACGGCGGTGATAATTGCGACAAACACCACGGTCGGAACAAAATAAGCTGAAACCTGATCCACCAGTTTTTGAATCGGTGCGCGCGACCGCTGAGCCTCCGCCACCATTTGTACGATTTGCGCAAGCATGGTATCTTTGCCGACCTTTTCAGCTTTCATGACCAGGCTGCCTGTGCCATTGATTGTCGCGCCCACGACCTTTGACCCAGCCACTTTCTCGATCGGAACGGGCTCACCCGACACCATCGATTCGTCGACAGATGATTGTCCGGAAACAACAACACCATCAACCGGTACCTTCTCGCCAGGCCTAACACGAAGTTGATCGCCGACCGCGACCTGTTCAAGTGGAATATCCGTTTCCGTTCCATCCGAACTGATTTTCCGCGCGGTTTTGGGAGCAAGTCCAAGTAACGCCTTGATCGCTGCACTCGTCTGTCCACGGGCCTTGAGCTCGAGAACCTGCCCGAGAAGAACAAGAGTCACGATCACAGCCGCGGCCTCAAAGTAGAGGCCCACTTCCCCGGTCATCGGATCAAGGAAGGACTCGGGAAAAAGACCCGGAAAAAGGACGGCAACAAGACTGTAACCATAAGCCACCGCAACGCCAAGGCCGATGAGGGTAAACATGTTTAAGCTTCGATTAACCAATGACTTCCAAAACCGATCAAAGAAGGGCCAACCACCCCAGAGAATGACCGGCGTTGCGAAAGCCACCTCGAACCACTTCAATTGCTCAAGGAGTCCTTCCGAATAAATGAGATGCCGACCGCCCATCGTTACAAAGAGAAGTGGGACGCTCAAGACCGCACTCACCCAAAATCGCCTTAGCATCATGTGATATTCGGAATTATCCTCAGTCTGGAGTGTTGCGGTTGCGGGCTCTAAAGCCATTCCGCAGATCGGGCAATTGCCTGGACCCATTTGCCGGATCTGCGGGTGCATCGGACAGGTGTATTCGACGTTCATTTGCGTCTTGGCAACGGTTTTGGGCGGTTCAAGATATTTCTCGGGCTCCTGATCGAACTTCGCTTTGCATTTTTCGCTGCAGAAGAAATAGGTCAACCCTCGGAAGGTCGATTTCCCCTTGGCGGATTCAGGCGCAATGACCATTCCACAAACAGGGTCCTTGACGGTCTTCTCACTTGAATGCTCATGATGATGATGATGCTCGTGATTGTGTCGCTCCACGCGTTTTATCCTTTGATCAAACCAAGTAGGTCTTTGAGGCGTTGATTGAAGGCCTGACTCGATTCAGATCGCGCGGAGTTGAGAATGCAAGTATTTAAATGCCGCTTCAGAATCGCAATTTCCAGCGCCTTGACTGCCGAATGAACCGCTCGCGCCTGCTGCATAATCTCGACGCACGGGCGCCCATCATTAATCATTTTTTCTACTCCAGAGAGTTGCCCACTAATTTTCCGAATCCGTGGAATCTCCGCCGAGTGGTCACTATGAACGAGACCACGAATTTTGCGACTCATTGAAACATCTCCTACTGGGGGTAGTATAGCCATACTCCCCATTGTATTGCTCTGAATTAGACCTCGTGCAAGAATTGAACCTTTGGCACGCTCCCTGCTAATTGGTCGGATCGAGAAGCTCATTAGGTTTTTGCGCCAGGTTGGAGTAAACAGATTGGGACCAACTGGCAGCCGCCAGAGATAAAATTTCCCACAAGGAGTGGCGAATGGAAAATACCGCTAAGCAGCAACACAATCACGGACCAGGCCGGTCTTCAAACTTATATCAAATTGGGAAATGGGGTGCGATTGCAATTATTGGATTCTTTCTTATCACCGAGCACACGGCGCACGTTATTCAAGTCCTACCCTACCTGCTATTGCTGGCCTGCCCGCTCATGCATATCTTCATGCACCACGGGCATGGTGGTCACCATCATCATCACCATGCTGACGAAAAGGAGACCAAATAAATGGAACACGGAACACCTTCATACGGGCTTTGGGATCTGGTGATCATCAACTCCCTGATTTTTGTCTTTTTCGCTTTCAGTTTCTTTAAGCCCCAAACGAAAACGGACTGGCGAACCTTCGGCGGCTTCTCCGCATTTATCGTTGCACTGATGATCGAAATGTATGGTTTTCCGCTGACGATTTTCTTGCTTTCAGGTTGGCTGACAAAGCAATATCCTCAGATTGACTTTCTGGCGCACGACAACGGCCACTTGCTTCACACGATTTTCGGCTTTAAAGGAGATCCGCATTTCGATCCGCTTCACATCCTGAGCATTTTTCTCATTGGCGGTGGGTTCTGGCTCCTGAGTTCCTCATGGCGAATTCTTTATAACGCGCAAAAGTCCAAAGTCTTGGCCGTGACAGGTCCCTACCATTATGTTCGCCACCCGCAGTATGTGGCCTTCACGCTCATCATGCTGGGCTTTTTGTTCCAATGGCCAACGATCCCGACTTTGATTATGTTCCCGATCCTCGTTTACACTTATATGAGATTGGGACATCGCGAGGAGGCTGCGGTTGAACGCGAATTCGGTGATGAATACCGCCGTTATGCTGCCCACACGCCTCGCTATTTCCCTCATCTTAAATTTTTTTTTGAGGGTAGGTCGCATACAGCATCACGCGTGAGGTAATTTATGGCCTCGGTAAAACGAGAAATGGACATCAGGAAGGTTACCACTCCCGTGCTGCTGCACATGCTTGGGTCGGAAATGAAATTCCCATTTTTGTTTTTACTGAAATGCAAGCTGACCTTGAACGGATTCAAAAAAACTATCGATCCCCGTTTTCCCGAGGAGCTTGTCGAGTTGGCTGTTCTTCCACTTTGGGTATATGTCAACCTCAAGAAGAAGATTGGCCAAAAAAGGGCATTTGAAATCATGCGGGTTGTGATCCTCACCGGCGGGATTTCAAGTTGGAACCTGACCTACAAGGCCGCAGAAAGAGAGCGGTCCTTCGCGAATCTTTGCGATACCGAAATTGAGGTTAATAAATTGGGCTTCACGCGTTGGAATACTCTCGAGGTTGTCGAGAGAACGGCCAAGCGATTCGAAGTCAAGGTTACGAAGTGCCTCTATCACGAGCTTATGACCAGCTTGGGCTTTCCGGAACTAACTCCAATTGTCTGTCAGATCGATAATGCCGCGTTCAATTCATATTTGCCGGACAAAATCTTATTCAACAGAGGTGGGCCCGGACACAGAATCTCGGACGGGAAACGAGAATGCAATTTCATTTGGGAGACCCGGAATGAAGGTTGAATCGCTTGCTCCAAGAATACAATTCCTCGGCGGCGCCCAAACAGTTACGGGCTCAAAGTACCTCTTAACGTCCAATTCGAAGAACATCTTGGTTGATTGCGGACTTTTTCAAGGATTGAAAGAACTGCGTCTGAAAAATTGGGATCGGTTTCCGATTGATCCAAGAAAAATAGACGCAATCATCCTTACCCATGCGCACATCGACCACTCCGGATACATTCCAAAGCTCGTCAAGGAAGGGTTCAATGGGAAAATCTTCTGCACGCCGGCCACCGAGGCCTTGTGTCGCATTCTCCTTCCCGATACGGGCCATATCCAGGAAGAGGAAGCGGAATATCTGGGAAGAAAGAAACTGTCCAAACATGAGCCGCCACTCGCTCTTTTCACCAGAGAAGAGGCCGGACAGGCGCTTAAGCTTTTTTCACCAGTTCCCTTTGATGAATCCATTCGCGTGGCCAACGAATTCGACGTTCGGTTTCAGTATGCCGGCCACATTCTCGGCGCCGCTTCGGTCATTGTCAAAGTGGGAAATTCCACGATTGCTTTTTCCGGAGATGTGGGACGATTAAATGACCCAATTCTCAAAGATCCTGAACCATTACCCAATGTCGATTACCTGGTTGTTGAATCAACCTACGGGAATAGGATTCACCCGAAAAGCGATCCAAAAGGCGACCTCGAAAAAGTCATCAATGAGACGACTGATAAAAACGGCGTCGTTTTGATTCCAGCTTTTACACTTGGGAGGGTGCAAACCCTTTTGCATTTTTTGGCGGAGTTGAGAAGGGAAAATCGAATTCCCAACATACCCATGTTTTTAAACAGCCCCATGGCCACCAGTTTGAATCACGTGTTTTGTGAATTCAAGTTCTTACACAAGTTGCACGATAACCAATGCCGTGAGATGTGCGAGGTCGTTAAATACATCAACTCCGTTGAAGAATCCAAGGCGCTCAACCTTCGCAAAGGGGCGATGATCATTATTTCCGCCAGCGGCATGGCGACCGGCGGAAGAATCCTTCATCACCTCAAGGCGTTTGCGCCTGATCCCAATAATGCAATCCTTCTTGCTGGCTTCCAAGCCGAGGGAACTCGAGGGCGCCAGATTCAAGATGGGGCTAAGACGATCAAAATCCATCGGGAAATGGTTCAGGTTAACGCAAAAGTTTTCTCGCTGGAAAATCTGTCGGCACATGCTGATTACGCCGAAATTTTGGCGTGGCTGTCGAAGTCACCGGTGAAGCCAAAAAGAGTGTTCGTAACCCATGGTGAGCGACAGACCGCGGAGCAGATGAAAACTCACATTGAAGAAAAATTCGCTTGGAACTGTTCCGTTCCAGCCCAAGATCAAGAGTTCAATTTGGAGTGATCATGGCAGGACAAACCGTCATTTGCGAAGAGAAATGTAGTTGCACTGTCTCAACACAAAATGATTACGATTTCTTCGTAATGCGAACCATCCTTGCCAGACACCAAACCCTATCCTCATTGGCCCTTTGGCCTTCAAAAATCCGTCTTCTCAACCTCTCTAGTGGGCTTGATGAACTCCCGTTCGATTTCGGCGGTGACGTGGTTATTCGATTGAGTGAAATCGAAGTCAGCTCCCAAAAAGACGAAGGCACCGCCGTCAGATAGAAAGCCCGCTTCACTCAATAATTTTGAAGGTTTCAAGCCGATTTCCCTAAAACGTCTTGAGATCAAGCTATTATATTTTGTAAGGAGAAATTGACCATCCCCACGGTGCACCAGAGCGATCGTCAGAGCGGTCCGAATCATTGAGAAATTCAAGTCGTTGTCCTGGTCGGACGCTTCATTGAGCGACAAGAAGTAGGGATTCTCTTTCAATTCATCGGAAATATTTGACATTTCCAATGCACCAAGTTCGTCGGCGTCAGGCCTGTCATCAATCAACTGGCCACCGGAGTGACCGCGTTCCCAATTAGCGTTGCCAACGGTTCGATTTATGGAACTTCGAGTCGTTCAGAATCTTGGATTCAAGCGGCTCCCCACCCGGCCCAGCAAACATCAGGACAACTCAATTTGGGAGCTCAAGTTCTAAGAGCGCATCTAAGATGGCAAATCGCGCAACCTTCATAAACCCAAACGATTGCATTTGCTTTCAGTCCATAGAAAGCCGATGTCAAAGACTAAACCAAGGTCTCCGACCTCCCCACAGCTTGCCACTTATCTATCAAGGCCCGCACGTGGGTCCGCGTCGTATAGTCGAGGAACTGTCTGGCTTCGCTCTTTTCGAAATGCAAACAGCGGATTCCCCGTTCCTTGAGGCGCTGAACTCTCTTTTGTTCAATTGAAACACCATTGGTCGCGTAAAGAAGGAGCCGATGATTGGCCTCGAGAAAGATATACAAGTTGAACTGAGTCTCCCGGTCATCCAGCAAACTATCGATACTGACTCGATACATATTGTCCAACTCAGATGCTTCAAGTTGAATAAAGCCGTTCCCATCAGGAAAGAAAGCCAGTGCAATTTCGTGCGAGTCATAAACCGCCATTTTTAGAAAATCGGCTTTTTCAATCGCCCACTTTTGAAAATCAAGAGGCGCGAGCTCCATCTGCATCGCTTGCGTGTGCTCAAATTCAGCACCCAATCCAATAAAAACACGAACAAGCTTTTGACGGATATCCTCAATGAGTTGCAAATCGACTTTCCGATCACCACCCATGGCGGCTATCAAATATCCGGGCATCGTTTTGGAACGAACGGCAATGCAAGCGACCTTCGTCGTTGAACCCAATCGCTCGATGGGACCACTGGATGCTTCTTGATTTGGTGCTGCTTGATTTGGAGCTTCTTGATTGGCTGCTTCCTCATTGGGTGCTTTTTGGCCGGATCCTTTTTGGTTGACCGAGCTCTCGAGAGCCCTCTCGGTCTCGCTGGCGAATTTTGAATCCTGGCGCGGCAGAAGACCTCTTGATTGATAAACCTGCAGGGAAGGCGGCTCATAGCGGGATTGCAGCTTCTCTTCGTTCTTCAATTCCGCCGCGAAAGGACCCTTCGTGGCCGACGCGCCTGCCGGTACCGGCGATGCTTCATCCTTTGCGGAAGAGTCTTGATCGGTCGCGGAACCGCCGTAAAAGAACTCTCTTTCCCCGGGGCCTTCTTGAATGATGGTCGCCGGGGCTGCAGCGGGTTCGCCCTTTGCAATGTAAAATCCTGAAGAGGTGGCGGCGGGCCCATGCCCGCGCGGGTGGCTGTCCTCTCGCAACGAAAATTCCTTCAGGATTCGTTGAATCACTCTTTCCAGGGCCGGCCCCGAAACAGGGGGAGAGACGGTGAATTCAAACCCCAGGTCGTTCAAGAGAGCCATGGAAGCACTCGTGGCATTTTGTACATATCCGATTATTCGGGGATTGTAGAATTGAAAGATCATCTTTGGGAACTTTTTTACTTTTGAATTGGGGTGATCCACAGGAAGAACGATGAATGGGATTTGTTTTTTCACAGCCAGCTTGGCGGCGAGACGAAGATCCGATGTCGAGATGACATCATATTTACGATGGCGCAAAAACGCATCCGCCTGCTTGAGTGCACCGTCTCGAGTTGTGACAATTAAAATTTTATCCTTCATGATCACCGTGCCCATCCTTGGTTTTGGTCATTGTTGTTTCACAATTTTATCGGAATTCTTCTCAAATAATTTAACAAAGTCGTTTCACTCTAAAGCAAATTGCAGATGAAAATTTTAATTTCTTATATTCAAAAGTCATTGCTTTCGCGAATCCCGACGGAAAATCGACAAAACACCACCAGTTCTCGCACCACCTAGCAAGAGGACTAGGTCCCAATACGACACGACCTGTTCTGTCACCAACGGCGGTTTCAAACAACTCCTGGATAAAGGCGCGCAGGCAAGAAGGTGTTTAGTGAGTAAATGAAATTTATGCAAACTCCTGGGAGCTGAATTTTCTGACGACTTTTCTTTGCGACATCTCAAATCGATGGGGTGAGTTAAAGCAAAATATCGGCGCAATACCGACAGACAGAAAAAAAACCGGCGGACCAACTCTTTCGAGTGACTAAATTTGAATGCGAAGGATCGATCGCTGTCAGTCGACAAAGTCACCGCCTCATCAACGATGACAACTCAATCGATATCATGAATCCAGATATATAGGTGGCTATAAATTCGGTCACATAAATCATAAAAATGAGCCGACTTGATTTCTGATGTTCGACGG
>PSRN01000281.1 GCA_003176075.1 Bdellovibrio sp. | reverse complement strand
GGTCTTAGAAGCCCATGCCGCAAGGTGTGCAGGTTCAAGTCCTGTCCCGGGGACCAAATGTCGGAGTATTCGAACCTCCATGCCTAGAATGCTACTGCGGAGTCGGCCTTCAAACGGAAGCATTCAGTGAATGAAATTTCGATCCACCGTGGGCAAAGCGGTGGATCATTAAGGTTTAAAAACCTACCACCGCCAGCAAATTCCGCTCGGATCATTGACTACTGTATAACCGTCCGGAAGGGTACTACGGCGGATTAGACACCCACCGTATACTGACCTGTCCGGCCGCTGTGCGCTACTAGCGGATTCGGTAAATGCTCCAGCACTGCCAGTCACCGCCAGTGCGGTTACGAAAAAAAAGATCATTTTTTTCATCCGATTCTCCTTATTCTGTCCGTTTCCGGACGGTTATTAAGTTAACTCCAGTGCTTATACACTCGCCAAAGGGAGAAACAAAGAAGGATGCGTCTCCTAGAGTTTTTTTTCGGTTTTAGTCAATTAAGCCTTAGTCAGTTAATAAAGAATTGTAATAAGGACGGGCAGGGAGCGTTGGGCAACACATCCAGGAACAACACCCCGAAATTGCCATCGAGGATATTGCTCGAGTCTTATCCGACCCTCTGGAGGTCCGCGAGTGCCCGAGGCAGAACTTTGTTGAACTGTTTTACCAAATGAAGGTTCACCCGTTGGGCAGACCTAGATTTCGTGTGGTGGTCGTTAAAGTCGTGAGTGGCGGCAGTTTCATCTCCACCGCCATGACGACCTCGACCATGAAGGACGGGAAAACGCTTTTCAAGAAGGAGGATCCAAAATGATGATCTTCTACGATAGAGACCGCGATTATGCTGAGGTTTTCTTCAAGAAGGAAGCCAACTATGGCGAGAGTCTGACCAAGTTGGTTATGGCCTTCAAGTCCGAGAAAAACGACAAAGTGGTGGGTTATGGTTTTGAAAATGCGAGTCGGACGCTTTTTGACGACCTCATTTCGCCAAGTGCCAAGCTTGCCGCACTCTTAAAGATCATCCGGTCCAAGGAGAATCTGACCCAGGAGCAGGCCGCAGGAAAAATTGGCAGCATCACATTTCGCCACTACCAGCGTTTGGAATCGGGAGAGGAAAACCCTACTCTTGAGACAATCGAGACAATCATGGAGGCGTTTCCCAAAGCAGATTTTTCGGTGATTTTGAAGCATGCATCCAAGGCTGTTGGCGCTTAGAATTGGACCTGGACGCAGGACGAGACCGGGATTGGCGGTATTGGAACTCCAAGCGGAAGCGGCTTTCTCGACTGGAAATCAGAGTGGCGAAAAATCAACTTTGCGGTGGCGAAATAATCCGGCCAATGAACTCGAAGCAAGTGGTTTTGGACGGCGAAGGAATTACTGCAAGAAAAGGTTGTTGCTCGCGTCGTAGTCTCCGGGGTCACCACATCGGCATTTTTTTATTACTGCAGAATATGAATCATTGTGACCATATTGTGCCCAATGTTGCTCAAGCTTATCCAACCGATCTTTAAGAGCGGTGGGAATTTCACTTGATCGCGTAGGAACCGCGAGCACTACAAATTTATCAGTTATCCCGGTCGACGCGTTGGTTTTTTCGCCCTTGCAAACAACAACCGCATCAAAGCAGTTCTTCGCCCAATCGGCCGACGCGAATTCGTCGGAAGACATGTCCTTGAAAACCTTTGGATTTGCTACCAATTGATCCAGTCCGCTGTTAGGTGCGACTGTCACTTGCGACCCGTAAGCTGTTCCAAAGCTTCTGATTGCAAAAATAATTGCCATTAGTTTCGTCATACAATTCCTTTCATCAGTGATTGACCCGTTCGCGTGGGAAGGCTCAAGTAGCAAAAACTCAGTCTCCGGTCATCCCCCGGTAGGACCTCGGGAATCAGCTCGGACAATCGGACAATCGGTTGACCCGGCAGGTGGCGCACCGGCGGGTGAATCACGTCTCGCCTCACCGTCGCCAATCGCATGGGTGTAGGGTGCGGCGAATGAAAAAATGAGCGGGACAATCAAAACAAGGCGAGGGACAAGTTTCACGAGTTCCTCCTCAGAAGAGATTTTCGTCAGGCAACTTTTTGTCAGGCCTTGTCAGGCCTTGTCAGGCCCTCACACTGACCTGGTAAGGCCGTCGTCAGGCTCCCAACAAATCTGCGGACGGCTGTCTCATAAGGACTACAGCTGGTCAATAGGGTGTCCAATTTTGTGCGGAAAGTCTTATCTCTCAAGCAACTGGCAACCGACCTTTGAGTCGCGACTCTTTTTGACCCATTCCTCCACAAAAGAACTTGAAGCTCCTGAAATTTTGACAGGAAAGCCAAGGGGTTTCCTCAGTGGTCATTCGATTGCACTTGCAGGACTTCATATCATTTGGTGAATCACCACCCGACAAGCGATTTCAGGAAGAACAACACAAAACGAATAGGTTACTGAAAGAGGTTCTGTGGCACCTCAAAGAGTATTGAGTCGTCTCAATCTGGCGTATATTGCGACCATGATCTTGTTGTTCAATGATGACGCCTCGTGACCCGCAAAAAGTACGTGGAACCTCACAGACAATGGACCAAGCTTACTGTTTGGGTGGTGCCGTTGACTCCGGTGTATTGTCCTTGCCCGCAGGTGCCAGTAAACACCATGGTTTCAGTATTGCCGTTGTATGAGCTTCCAACACTTCCATTTGTTCCGGCGACAAATGACGTGGAGATTGTGCCACCGGTCGGCTGACAGCAACTTGCGGTGTAGGTCACGGACGATAGAGTCGAGGTACCCGTTACTCCGTTGATGTTATCGTAAACGGTGAGATTACCTGATACGATCTTGCTGGTCGCCGTTGTCCCAAGCGTCAGTCCGGTACTTTGAAACTGGTCCATCGTATAATCGATGGATGGACTGTTCGACTTGAAACGGACACCTGCAACAATAACTGTGGAGAGCGTCCCAAGTGTATACCGGACCTGCTCCCACTGGTTGGCGGCCGTGCTCCCGGTGTAGTTGGTACCGTCGATCGACGCCGCAATGACCGTGCCACTGGAGGCGGTCCGATTTCCCGTGAATCCGTGTCCCAGAATTCCATTGGGTGGAATGGTGGGTGCGGTTCCGCAGCTGATCGTGCCGTTGGTAAGGCTGATCAGATCAGCACCCGACCAAGTGGCCGTCGAGCTGCCGAAGCTGCAGTTTGAATAGGTCAATGAGACAAGACTCGTCGAAGTGTTAGTACATCCTGAGCCGGCGTTCGACATGAAAGTCGGGCAGGCATTGCTGGCCGTCTCCTGATAGCCCAGCGTTGGCGAGGAACCATTGGTCAGCGAAAGAATCGTTCCGCCGATCGCCGACACCGCGATGCCGGAGGCCGAACTATCTTCGGTGACCGTGTCGCCACCACTCGAAGATGTCGTGGACGTTGTAGTCGCTTTCTTACACGCCAGTAGAGAGCTTCCTAAAACCAAACAAAGGACCATGTGACGCACTTGAACCTCCCGCAATCCATCGCAGCACTGTTCTCATGATAAGTTGTACCCATGTTAATCTCGGATTCAGGTTAAGAGTAAATGCGAATTTAACTGAACACAATCGCGGGACGGAGTTTCCTCAGGAACTGGGAATAAGTCCTAGGAACTTTGGATTACACCAAACGTCTCAAAGAATTTATTAACAAAAGCCCGGCGCGACTGACCAGACAATTCTTTTCATGAACTCAGGCACTCCAATTTGCGACGCAAGATTGAAGGCGGCTTGCCAGAACTAAGAGCGAATTAAATTTTGAGCGTATTCATCGGCCCTAAGTTCGGATTTGAAATCCAAACGTTGGCTCCGAATGATGCTTTGTGACCCGAAAAAGTACCTGGAACCTTCTCAGACCAATTGCTTAATCACCTCGTCAAGCTCGGTTTTTCCACTCACGGCACGATGACCTTTGGGCGAGATGCGGCCACTCAAGAGGGCGTTGTACATCTCGATATAGGCGTTGGCCCAAGCTTTTGAAAGGCCGGCCTTGGTCAGTGCTTCGAACCAACCGCTTGCGGGTATGTCGACGATCTGGATATTCTTTTGCAAGGCCTTGCCGACTTTTTGCGCGACTTGTTCAACGGTATAACTTGGACCGTGCAAGTCAACGTTTTCAGATTTCGGGCCAGCCACCAGCAATTCCGCCACCAGCTTGCCAATATCCTTAGTGGCAATCATCGGCATCGGCATGGTCCTTGACGGCATCATATTGGGATATACGCCGGAGTTCTTGGCCGCGGCGATACCCGAACTGATGTTCTCCATGAAAAAACCGGCTCGAATGGCGCTGACTTTTGTGCCCGTGGCCGCGAGCGCCTTTTCAAAGTGATGGAGGCCTTGAATGGGTCCCGTTCCGTCCGGCAGGTCGGCTCCCATCGAGGACAGTACAACAACATGGGGCACCTGCGCCGCTTTGACCGCTGACGCAATGGCCGCACCGGTCTTTTTTTGTTAGGCCAGGATATCGGTCGCGGTGAAATCTGGAGGGATAAGAACGAAAGCTCCCTTGGCTCCTTTAAATGCTCTTGTCAAAAAGGCTTCATCGTTGAGATCGCCGATGGCAACTTCAGCGCCTGACTTTGACCACGAAAGACCTTTCTTTTCGTTGCGGACGATAACCCTGATCTTTTGCTTTTGAGCAATCAACAAGTTCGCGGCAACCGAACCGACGTGACCTGTAACACCAGCGATGACAAACATGGGGCCTCCCTACAGTTAGGGAACTAGCTTGGCATACTTTTGCGAAATGTAAAGAATTCAAAAGTACTTCCAAATTTCGTACTTTTCTATTAGACATGACGCACTACGCTATACACAGCAATAGAAGGGGACAATTTGAATTCGACAAGATTCCGCACACTGCCGACCATGATCACGAGGCTATTGACGTCCGGGCTGCTCCTGATGGGGCTCACAATGCCTCTTGCGCCTTGGGCAGTTCTGGCAAACGACGAGAGACCGGCCGATGTCGCCCAAAACCTACCGGCTCTTCCGAAGATTTCCAATTTGAGCGAGCTGCTGAAGGACATTAACTTCGAAAGACTCACACCGTCGAAAGGGAAAACCGCGGCCCGCCACCTGAAGGTGGCTCTGTTCGAGCGCCCGGGCATCTTGGACAAGGAAATTCAATCTTCAGATTCGCGAAGTCCGAAAACTCACATTGGACGGATTTTCTTAAAGGTCCTCACGGACGCACTTGAACAGGCGGAAACCAAAGGCAGTCTTAAAGCCGACTATGAATTGGAAACATTTCGGGTGGCAGATATGATCCAATTTAAAAACGCGGCCGATAAGGTGATTAACCAGCACTTTGATCTTGTCCTTTGCCCGTTTGTGTTTCCAACCGGTGGCCTGGGTGACGGAAAAGGATTGATCAATGACCTCGTCGACAGCGTGGCGGGGCAAAAAATTCTCTGGATCAATGCCGCTGGCGATTATGACCGCTCGACTCGCATTGCTCCCGTTCAAGGAGAAAAATGGGTCACTTGGCAAGTGTCGAAGGAAGCTCCCGCGGACGGCATCATCATCGAATGTCACGCCAACCAAAATGAACAGTGCCCCTTGGAGCTGACTTTGACCTGGACCGAAGCAGCGGCCTCCAACTCCGATGAAATCAACAGTCATCTCGATCTCTACTTGCTTGAAGGAGGCCCAATCGGCGGCCCATCCAGCGGCGCACCCGGCACCGCATCCGGCAACGTCAAGACTGGCGCGACGGTTTCAAAGGCAGATCCAAAGACGGATGTGAAAACCGAACCAAAGATCGTTGCATCGTCCGACCCTAACCAATCGACCGTTGAGACGGGGGGGGCAGCGAATAGTGTTTTACCGGTCCCCGCCGGCGTTTTTGGTCTTCCCAGTAAAACCATTCAAAAGATGGTTGGTTCAGGCCGTTACTTAGTGAAGGTGAAGATCAACGGAGGGACCTTTCAGGCGGCAACCGACCAACTTAGAATCACGGCCGAAGGCACCGGCATTTCCATGATCAATCCGAGCGAAGGCGAATCGCTTTTGCCACCCGCCGACAACAATGTCGTCTTCGCGATCGGAGCCACCAACAATGACTCCAGCAGCAAGTCAAAACTCAGGACTCCTGAAATTCAGTTCACCTCGCTGATCAATTTCGCCCGCGACGGTCAAGTCGCCGGGACGCCCTATGCCGCCGCCAAAGCCGCGGCTCTGGCGATTTTGCAAATGAACAGCGAATCCCCGAATACGGAATCGTACGAGTCCGTGAAGAATATTCTAGACAAAGCCAGCGCCGCCGGGAGTGGAGTTCAGAGCAAAGCAAGACCCGCCGCGAAGGCCGAGGTGGGTCAGCTTGCACCCCCGTTGGTATTGATGTCCCAGGTCTTAAAACTGGTGGCCACTCCGGCCCCTTCCGCGCCGCTAAAAGACAGAAACCAGGACTACAAACCCCCCGAGAATCTCATTGAGAACGGCGTGCCGGCGGTGGCTTCCAAGGAAGCCCCGGCCCCGCCGAAAATCGCTGAAACCAAGCCCGCGGCGAAGAGCACGTCGGGTATTGTTGTTCAGGAATCCACGACCCTTCCTAAAGGTGTTGAAGACAAGTCGGCGGCAAAATCCGGCAAGACGACCAACGCTGGGAGCTCCAACACCGGCAGCAAGGAGAGTCCGGCAACAGGCAAGAGGTCAGCTCCACCAAAGCTGCCACCGGCGAAGCCAGGGAATTTACCACCGGCGGGAGCACCCACAGGGTCGCGGGCGGGCTCGCACCGGACGGGCGGCCAACCACCTCATCGCAAAGGTCACGTGGCCAGCCGAGGGGGTCCCCCCTTGAAATCCGGAAATTGCTATCGTCCACAACGTCCACCCGTCCCCAATCCAGGGCTCAATGATCTGGTGAAGGCTGGTGATGGCGTCGGAGTTTATAATACGAGTCACCAATTTGTGATCCTGGCGAGATATGCTTTTTATTTGAGACTTGGAAGAAGGCCGCCGTTTGGCCAAGGTCAACAGCTCTACCTGACCCCCAACGGCGAAATTCAGCCCTTCCCCGTCTATCAGGCCTCGAATAAACCGCCCCTGGGTTACTATCCCATCTACCTGATGGATAAAGTGCCTATCTGCCGATAACAGCCTGCCGATAACAGCCTGTCGATAACAGCCTGTGGGTTCCCACAGGCTCCAGTTAAGTGGTCAGAGGACTAGGGACGGTCGTTGAGGAATTGCAAGAACTGCGCGAAAGCTTCAGCGCGACTTTCAAGCGACGCCACCGTGAGGTACTCGTCGGCCGTGTGAATTTTTCCGCCAGCGGCTCCCAGCCCGTCAAAAACGACCAGCCCTTCACGACTCAGGTAATTGGTATCCGCTGCTCCACCCGAATTCTTGGCGCCCGGATCCTTGCCTTCAATTTTCTTGATGATGGAACGGTACTTTTCCACGAATGGTTTTGAAAGGGGTGAGATGGAAAAAGCGGGGCAGTCGTCCTCAATCTCATAGTTGGTCGTCGCCAGCGACGGATGAGGAGCACGCAAAATCTTATCCATCTGCTCATGCAGGCGACGACCGTCTCTAAGGGTCGCGAACCGGGTGTCGACTTTGGCCTCCGCGTGACCGCAAACGATGTTGTACTTGTTCTGGCCGCCGCTCATCCAGCCGACACTCACGGTGACGTCCTTTCGATAGTCAGTCAGCTTCGAAATTTGCGCCAATTTGTCAGCCACCGCAAAGCAGGCGTTCTTTCCATTGCGGTGGGCGCGGCCCG